>NZ_JBSGDB010000473.1:0-6610 GCF_053602155.1 Streptomyces sp. NPDC004561 | reverse complement strand
TGGCGGGAGGCGATCGCCGGGGCCGGTCTGGTGCCGGACGAGTCCCTGGTGGTGGCCACCGAGGGCTACGACCGGGCCGACGGCGCCGCAGCGATGGCCGCCCTGCTCGACCGGGACGAGCGGCCCGACGCCGTCTTCGCCTACAACGACCTGGTCGCGCTCGGCGCCATGCGCACCCTGGTCGAACGCGGGCTGCGGGTGCCCGAGGACATCGCGGTGGTGGGCTTCGACGACATCGAGGAGGGGCGCTACGGGGCGGTCTCGCTGAGCACCGTCGCCCCCGACAAGGCCGGCATCGCCCAGCTCGCCGTGGACTGCCTGGTGGCGCGGATCGCCGCCCGGGACCAGGACACACCGTCGGCGCCCCGCCGGATCAGGCCCGGCCACCGGCTGATCGTGCGCGAGTCCACCGCGATCCGGCGGGGCTGACCGGCCGTACCCCCTTCACGCCGCCACTGACGTGCGCCGGCGTACGCCGACGTGCCCCGACCACACCGAGGATGACGATGCCGAAACCCCACTGCACCCTGACCGAGACCCCGTACGGCAGCGCGCCCGACGGCACACCGGTGCACCGCTGGCGGCTGGAATCCGGCAGCGGGGTCGGCGCGGACGTGCTCACCTTCGGGGGCACCGTGGCCGCCCTGCGCGTGCCGGCACCCTGCGGACGCGTCGCCGACATCGTGCTCGGCCTGCCGGGCATGGCGGAGTACGCGGCCCCGCACCCGTACTTCGGCGCCCTGGTCGGCCGCTACGCGAACCGCATCGCGGGCGGCACGTTCACCCTCGACGGCGAGACCCGCCGTGTCCCCGCCACCGACCGCGGCCACGCCCTGCACGGCGGCCCCGACGGCTTCCACCGACGCGTCTGGCAGGCCGGACCGGCCGCGGCCGACGGCGGGGACCTGGCCGCGCTCACCCTCCGACTGCGCAGCCGCGACGGGGACATGGGCTTCCCCGGCGCCCTGGACGCCGAGGTCACCTACAGCCTCGACCGCGACGGCACCCTGGCCGTCGACTACCGGGCCCGCACCGACCGCCGCACCGTGGTGAACCTGACCAACCACTCCTACTTCAACCTCGCCGGCGCCGGCAGCGGCGACGTGCTCGGTCACACCCTGCAACTCGACTCCGACGCCTACCTTCCGGTGACGGCCGAGGCGATCCCGCTCGGCCCGCCCGCGCCGACCTCGGGCACCCCCTTCGACTTCCGCTCGGCGCACCCGATCGGCGAGCGGATCGCCGAGGACGACGTGCAGCTCACCGACGCGGGCGGCTACGACCACTGCTGGGTGCTCGAACCGCCCTGCGCAGCGGGCGAGTTGCGCCGGGCCGCCAGGCTCGCCGACCCCGACAGCGGCCGGCGGCTGGAGGTGTGGACCACCGAACCGGGCATCCAGGTCTACACCGGCAACGGCCTGGACGGCTCCTTCACGGGCGCCGACGCCAAGCCCTACGACCGCCACGGCGCCGTGTGCCTGGAGACCCAGCACTTCCCCGACTCGCCGAACCGCCCGGAGTACCCGAGCACCGTGCTGCGGCCGGGGGAGGAGTACCGCAGCCGCACCGAGTTCCGCTTCCCGCACCTGACGGCGTGACCTCGCGAGCCTCCTGAGTACGGTCCCCGGCTGTCGGGACCGGTGAGGCGCGGTCTTCGGGTCTCGAACGAACTCCCCGCGAAATCCCTGCTGATCGTGCTCGTCGCGGCCCTCGCCCTCACCATCACCGCGCCGTCCCCCGCGCGCGCCGCGGGCACCCTGCTCTCGCGGGGGAAGACCACCACGGCCTCCTCCACCAGAACTCCGTCCCGCAGCAGTTCAAGGTCCTGGCCCGGACCCAGGCGCCGTACCGGGAACATCTTCGGGTGCGCCGGGTCGCTCGCCGCCGACGCGAGCCTGTGCGCCGCGCTCGACCGGTCGGCCTCCCGTACGACGACGTGGCCGGTCAGGCCGCGTACGCCGCGATGCAGAACCCGCAGTGGATGGAGGTCGCGGTCGGCTACCGAGCCGTGTCCCGCGGTGTCGCTCGGGCCTGCCGGGGTCACCCCTCGCGCAGGCCCGCGCACGCGAACTCCCGCATGCCCTCGGCGAATCCGACCCGGGGCTTCCACCCCAGCGCGGCGCGCAGGCGTGCGGAGTCCGCGGTGATGTGCCGTACGTCCCCCAGCCGGTACTCCCCGGTGACGACGGGTTCCGGACCACCGCAGGCGGCGGCCAGCTCCCGGGCCATCTCGCCGACGGTACGGGGTTCACCGCTGCCGGTGTTGTACGCGGTGAGGGCTCCCGGGGTCGGCTCCGCCTCCAGCGCCGCGACGTTCGCCGCGGCCACGTCCCGCACGTGCACGAAGTCCCGCCGCTGCCGGCCGTCCTCGAACACGCGGGGGGCCTCGCCGCGGGCGAGCGCGGAGCGGAAGAAGGAGGCGACCCCGGCGTACGGGGTGTCGCGGGGCATCCGGGGCCCGTACACGTTGTGGTACCGCAGTGACACCGCCGTCCCGCCCGTGCAGCGGGCCCAGGCGGCGGCCAGGTGCTCCTGGGCGAGCTTGGTCGCCGCGTACACGTTCCTGGGATCGGCCGGGGCGTCCTCCCCGACCAGGCCGGGGACGAGGTCCTCACCGCACGCCGGGCACCTCGGCTCGAAGCGTCCCTCGTCGAGGTCGGCCGGCGAGCGCGGACCGGGCCGCACGACCCCGTGCCGCGGGCACGCGTACCGGCCCTCGCCGTAGACGACCATCGACCCGGCGAGCACCAGGCGCCGCACCCCCGCCGCCGCCATCGCGGCGACCAGCACGGCCGTACCCAGGTCGTTGCGCGAGACGTACTCGGCCGCGTCGGCGACACCGTTCCCCAGCCCGACCATCGCCGCCTGATGGCACACGGCCTCGACCCCGGTCAGGGCCCGGGCCGTCGCCTCCGCGTCCCGCACGTCCGCGCCGGAGTCCTGCCGGACGTCGTACACGACCGGCTCGTGCCCGTTCTCCCGCAGCGCCTCGACGACATGGGACCCGATGAACCCGGCACCGCCGGTGACCAGTACACGCATACGTGCACGCTAGACGGCGAGGGCGCCTCGCCCGCGGAACGCGCGCACCACGTCACGACTCCGTAAGACGCCCCGGGACCGTCCGGTACCGCGTCAGCCGAGGCACAGCACGAGCACACACAGCTGCGTCGGCGACGTCGAGGCACGCGCGGGGCCGGTGCTGTGGGGGGTGCCGGAACCCGGGTCGGCGGCGGGCGCGGGCGTGGAGGTCCGCGGCGCCGGCGCGGCGGGGGCGGAGGCCGCATGGCGGGTGGCGGACGCGGGGGTGGTGCGCTGCTGCGGGGCGGCCGCCGTGACCGGAGCGGGCGGCGCGGCCGGCCGGGCGTACGACGGCGTCGGCCGGGACTGTGTCAGGACGGACTGCTGCCGGGGGGCTCCGGTGCCCGGTGTCCGCGCCGCCGGGGTGGAGTGGGACGCGGAGTGCGTGACGGGCGGAGCCGACTCCGAAGGGGGGTGCTCGGCGATCCCGCCGAGGACATCGCCGGACTCGCCGTCGCCGTCAGCTCCCCGGCGGCCGTCCGCGCCGCCACCCTCGCCGGCTACGGCGCCCGCCCCTGCCTGCGCGGCCTGTGGCTCGCCCGCTGCGACACCGTCATCCGCCTCACCGACCACCTCGACGGCCGGGCGGGCGGCTCCCCGGCCCTGCTGCGGACCCAGCTGCGGCGGGCCTGGGAGCCGATCCTGCTGGAGCGGCTGACGGACTTCAAGGAGGGGGAGCCGGAGCCGTAGCGGCCCCCTCAGGGCTGGATCAGCACCACACAGGACTCCCCGGGCACCTGGAGCAGCCCGTCCGGGCCCGGCGCCCGGACCGGGTCCCAGGCCGCGAGGACCTCCACCCGGCCGTTGCCCAGCGGGATCGCCGCCTCCTCCTTGCCCAGGTTCACCGCGACCCGCACGTCCCCGCGCCGGAAGGCCAGCCAGCGGGCCTCCGCGTCGTAGGCCACCTTCGTGTCGGCGAGGTCGGGATCGGTGAGGTCCGGCTGCTCGCGGCGCAGCGCGATCAGCCGCCGGTACCAGTCCAGCACCCGCGCGTGGGGCTCGCGGTCCGGCTCCGACCAGTCCAGACAGGACCGCTCCCGGGTCGCCGGGTCCTGCGGGTCGGGTACGTCCTCCTCGGCCCACCCGTGCGCCGCGAACTCCCGCCGCCGGCCCCGCCGTACCGCCTCGGCCAGCTCGGGGTCGGTGTGGTCGGTGAAGAACTGCCAGGGCGTGCCGGCCGCCCACTCCTCGCCCATGAACAGCATCGGCGTGAACGGCGCGGTCAGGGTGAGCGTCGCCGCGCAGGCCAGCAGACCGGGGGAGAGGCGGGCGGAGAGCCGGTCGCCCTGGGCCCGGTTGCCGACCTGGTCGTGGGTCTGGCTGTAGCCGAGCAGCCGGTGACCCGCGACGCGGGCGCGGTCCAGCGGACGGCCGTGGTGCCGGCCGCGGAAGCTGGAGTACGTGCCGTCGTGGAAGTAGCCGCCGCCGAGCGTCTTGGCGAGCGCGGCGAACGGATCCCGCGCGAAGTCCGCGTAGTAGCCCTGGGAATCGCCCGTCAGCGTGGTGTGCAGGGCGTGGTGGAAGTCGTCGTTCCACTGCGCGTGCAGCCCGAGCCCGTGCTGCGCGCGCGGGGTGATGAACCGCGGGTTGTTCATGTCGGACTCGGCGACCAGGAACAGCGGCCGTTCCAGTTCCTCGGCGAGGCCGTCCACGGCCGCCGACAGCTCCTCCAGGAAGTGCAGCGCGCGCGTGTCGTACAGCGCGTGCACGGCGTCCAGGCGCAGTCCGTCGATCCGGTAGTCCCGCAGCCAGGCGAGCGCGCTGCCGACGAGGAAGGCGCGCACCTCGTCCGAGCCGGGCGCGTCCAGGTTCACGGCCGAGCCCCACGGGGTGGTGTGGGTGTCCGTGAAGTACGGCCCGAACCGCGGCAGGTAGTTGCCGGAGGGCCCCAAGTGGTTGTGCACGACGTCCAGGACGACGCCCAGGCCCAGCTCGTGCGCCCGGTCCACGAACCGTTTCAGCGCCTCCGGGCCGCCGTACGGCTCGTGGACCGCCCACAGCGACAC
Organism: Streptomyces sp. NPDC004561; assembly: GCF_053602155.1. NCBI lineage: Bacteria > Bacillati > Actinomycetota > Actinomycetes > Kitasatosporales > Streptomycetaceae > Streptomyces > Streptomyces sp. NPDC004561. The sequence continues at coordinate 1,523 of NZ_JBSGDB010000473.1, read as the reverse complement.
CCCCTCGTACCCCCAGCCGTGCCGCCCCGGGAACGGGCACAGCGGCATCAACTCGACGTGCGTCACGCCCAGTTCCACCAGGTGCCCGAGGCGGTCCGCGGCCGCGTCCAGGGTGCCCTCGCGGGTGTACGTGCCCACGTGCAGCTCGTAGAGGACCGCGCCCGGCAGCTCGCGCCCCGCCCACGGGCCGCGCCACGTGTACCTCCCGTGGTCCACGACCGCGCTCAGCCCGTCGGGCCCGTCCGGCTGGCGGCGCGAACGCGGGTCGGGCAGCACGGGACCGTCGTCCAGCGCGAACCCGTAGCGGGCGCCGTCACCCGCCTCCGCCTCCCCCGTCCACCAGCCCGTGCGATCGGGATCGCGCGCCAACGCGCGCGTGCCGCCCTCGCAATGGAGCGTGACTCTGTCTGCCTGCGGTGCCCACACCTCGAACTGCACGGACGGTTCCCCTTCGTCTGCTCACCGTGATGTCCCGCGTCTCCATCGTGCATCCCGGACGATCAATCCGCTTTCGAATCCGGCCTTTCGCTCCGGGTGTCGTGCGATGTTTCCCGGCGGGCGGCGCGGAAGTACGCGCGCGTGGGCGCCGATTCCCCCTCTTCTGGACACCCGGGGGCGACTGACCGACAATCACCAGCGTGACGTCGTCCTTCGAGTTCTCCACCTACCCCGCGCGGCTGTCCGACGCGGAGCGCGACAAGGCACTGCAGGTGCTGCGTGACGGCGTCGCCATGGGACGGCTGTCGCACGACACGTTCGTGCGCCGGATGGAGCTGGCGCTCGCCGCCCGTCGCGCCGACGAACTCGCGGCCCTCGTCGCCGACCTGCCCCGCGAGAACCGCTTCTCGCGCGCGGTCCTCGGCACCGTCGGGGCCGTCTCCGGCTTCACCGTACGGCTGCGCCGGGCCTGGCAGGCCGAGCGGCTGCCCAAGCTGCTGCTGCCGCACCCGGAGCGCACCCACCCGCTGCGGATAGGCCGCGACCCGGCGAACGGGCTGCGGCTGAACCACGAGACGGTCTCGCGCCTGCACGCCGAACTCAGCCGCCACGGCGGCATGTGGATCCTCAGGGACCTCGGCTCCACCAACGGCACCACCGTCAACGGCCGCCGGGTGATCGGCTCGATCGTCGTCCGCGAGGGCGACCTGGTGGCCTTCGGCAGGGTGGCGTTCCGGCTCGCCCTGAGCTGAGCGCCCCGGCCCCACGGATTCGAACTGGCGCCCGGTCGCGCGCGTCCGCCGTACCGAACGGGTGAGCCGGACTGGGGAACGCGGCCCGCCCTGCCGATGCAACGGGCATGACGTACCTCACCAGAGTGACAGCGGTGGCCGGCGCCGTGCTGACGGCCGCCGGCCTCCTCGCCGCGGGCCCGGCCCAGGCCGCACCCCACGGCACCCGTCCCGGCGACTGGCTCTACCTGACGGTCACCAAGGGTGAGACCGCGGCCGGCGCCACGCGCGGCAGCCTGCTGCTGTGCGACCCGCCGCGGGGCCACGCGCACGCGGCCGCGGCCTGCGCCGAAC
>NZ_JBSGDB010000472.1:0-6611 GCF_053602155.1 Streptomyces sp. NPDC004561 | reverse complement strand
GGCGGCCCCCCTTTGCCGGGGCCGCCGCCTCAGCGCTCGGATTCGGTTCAGGCGGCCGCCGCTCGGCCTTCCTGCTCGACCTCGATGCGGGCGTTCCACTCGCGCTTGGAGGCCTGCCAGCCGTCCTCGTTGTGGCCGAGCCGCCAGTAGCCGGAAATCGACAGGTCCTCGCGCGGCACCTGCCGCTCGACGCGCAGCAGCCGGCGCAGCTCCTTCACGAAGCCCGCCTCGCCGTGCACGAAGGCGTGCAGCCGGCCCTCCGGGAACTCCAGCGCCCGTACGGCCGCCACCAGCGCCTCGCCGACCGGCCGGTCCCCGCGGTGCAGCCAGACGACGTCCACGTCGGAGTCGATCTTCTGCTCCTCCTCCGGGCCGGACACCTCCACGAAGGCGTGCGCTCTGGCGCCCGCGGGCAGCGCCTCCAGGGCGCGGGCGATCGCGGGCAGCGCGCTCTCGTCACCGACGAGCAGATGCCAGTCGGCGCTCGGATCCGGCGCGTAGGCGCCACCGGGTCCCATGAACCGCAGGGAGTCGCCGGGCCGTACCCGGGCGGCCCAGGGACCGGCCAGGCCCTCGTCGCCGTGGACCACGAAGTCCAGGGTCAGCTCGCGGTGTTCGGGATCCCAGGCGCGCACGGTGTACGTCCGCGTCACGGGCCACTGCTCGCGCGGGAACTCCGCGCGGACCCGCTCCAGGTCGAAGGGCTCCGGGTAGGTCACGCCCGCCGGGCCGAACAGCAGCTTCACGTAGTGGTCGGTGCAGGTGTCCGCCGCGAAACCGGCGAGGCCGTCGCCACCCAGCACCACACGCTGCATGTGCGCGGACAGCCGCTCGGTGCGTACCACCTGGGCGGTGTAGGGCTTGCGCGGCTTTCGTTCCGGACGCTCTGCCATCACGGGCCTCCTGCGGATTGGTTAGGTTTACCTAAGTTAGCACCTCTCCCTGAGGCTGGATCATTCGTGCCGGTTCAGTGAGCCGCTTTTGCCGGAAAATTGCCGGTTCGTGCCCGGAGTTGCCGGTCGCCGTCACGCCCCGAGCGTGGTCAGCAGCCGCTGGAGGGAACCACCGAGCCCCCACCGTGCAGCCAGCTCCTCGAGTCCCGCCGGATCGCGCGGGGCACGCGGAAGAGCGGTGCGGACGTCCGGCAGCGGGACGTCGCCGGCCACCCGCACCACCTTCGGCGCCACCGCCACGTACGCCCCGGCCTCGGTGAGCCGCTTGCGCTGCGACGGCGTGAGCTTCGCCCGCGGGTCGTCGACCGCCGCCATGATCCCGGCCAGGTCGCCGAACTCGGCGAGCAGCTTGGCGGCCGTCTTCTCGCCGATGCCGGGCACGCCCGGCAGGCCGTCGCTCGGGTCGCCGCGCAGCAGCGCCAGATCCGCGTACCCCCGCCCGTCGACCCCATACTTCTCGCGCAGCACCGCCGCGTCGGTCACCTGGAGCGTGCCCACGCCCTTGATCGGATACAGCACGCGGACGCCGCGCTCGTCGTCGACCAGCTGGTACAGGTCGCGGTCGCCGGTGACGATGTCGACCGGGCCGTCGGCGCGCGCGGTGAACGTGCCGATCACGTCGTCCGCCTCGTACCCCGCGACACCGACGCGCGCGATGCCGATCGCGTCCAGCACGTCCTCGATGACCGGCACCTGCGGGGCGAGCGTGTCCGGCACCTCCTCCTCGTCCGGCGCGCCCGTGTGCTCCTCGGCGACCCGGTGCGCCTTGTAGCCCGGGATGAGGTCGACCCGCCACTGCGGCCGCCAGTCGGCGTCCATGCAGGCCACCAGGTGCTCCGGCCGGTGGTCCTTGACCAGCCGGTCGATGAAGTCCAGCAGTCCGCGCACGGCGTTCACCGGCGTGCCGTCCGGTGCCCTCACGGAGTCCGGGACGCCGAAGTAGGCGCGGAAGTAGAGCGAGGCGGTGTCGAGGAGCATGAGTCGTCCGGTCACGCTCGCATCATGCCGTACGGCACCGACAGCCACCCCTCCGTGACGAGGGCCCCGCAGGCCGTCCCTGTGAGCTGAACCACGTAAAAGTTTGACCATGTCGATCGTGGGGAGGTGCGGCCTCTGTCATGTCCCCGTGGACGAGAGGTACGCGTGTCAGCCAGGCTTGAGGCAGAGCACCTGTTCAAGGTGTTCGGCAGACGACCGGACGATGCAGTGGAGCGCCTGAGGCGGGGCGCCGACCGCGAGGAGTTGCGCGCCGACGGCGCCACAGCAGCCGTCATCGACGCCTCCTTCCGCGTCGAGGAGGGCGAGATCTTCGTCGTCATGGGCCTGTCGGGCTCCGGCAAGTCCACCCTGCTGCGCATGCTCAACGGCCTGCTGGAGCCGACCGCGGGCAGCGTGCGCTTCGACGGCCAGGACCTGACCGCGCTCGGCGACCGCGGGCTGCGCGAACTGCGCTCCAGGAAGATCAGCATGGTCTTCCAGCACTTCGCGCTCTTCCCGCACCGCAGCGTCCGGGACAACGCCGCCTACGGCCTGGAAGTGCAGGGCGTGCCCCGCGCCGAGCGCGAGCGCCGCGCCGACGAGGCGCTCGCCCTGTGCGGCCTGGCCGGCTGGGAGGCGTCCTGGCCGGACGAGCTGTCCGGCGGCATGCAGCAGCGGGTCGGCCTCGCCCGGGCCCTCGCCACCGACGCCGACCTGCTCCTGATGGACGAGTCCTTCAGCGCCCTGGACCCGCTGATCCGCCGCGACATGCAGGACCAGCTCCTGGAGCTCCAGAAGTCCCTGAAGAAGACGATCGTCTTCATCACCCACGACCTCAACGAGGCCATGCGCCTCGGCGACCGCATCGCGGTCATGCGCGACGGCCGCATCGTGCAGACCGGCACCGCCGAGGACATCCTGCTGCGCCCCGAGAACGACTACGTCGCCTCCTTCATCCAGGACGTCGACCGCTCCCGTGTGCTGACCGCCGCCGCCGTCATGGACACCGGCCTCGGCGGCCACGAGGCCCGCTGCGACTGCGAGACCGCCACCCCCGAGACGCCGTTCGCCGAGCTGTGCGCGATCAGCGCCCGGCTGACCCACCCGGTCGCCGTGCTCGGCCCCGACGGCGCCCTCCTCGGGGCCGTGCCCCGGCAGCGCCTGGTCGGCCTCCTCGGCGACGAACAGGGCGAACCGGCCGGCTGCGGCAACGGGAAGAAGGTGACCGACCGTGCCTAGGCTGCCCCTCGGCGACTGGGTCGACTCCGGCGTCAACTGGCTGGTCGCCCACTTCTCCTGGCTCTTCGACGCCGTCAAGGCCGTCATGGAGGGCATGTACAACGGCATCGACGCCGTGCTCGCCGCGCCCGCTCCGCTGCTGACGGCGGGCATCCTCGCCGTCGTCGCCTGGTGGCTGCGCGGCCTGCTCGCCGGCGTCCTCGCCTTCGCCGGCTTCGCCCTGGTCGACTCGCTCGACCTGTGGGACCGGGCCATGTCGACGCTCGCGCTGGTCCTCGTGGCCACCCTGATCGCCCTGGTGATCTCCCTGCCCCTGGGCGTCTGGGCCGCCCGCTCCAAGGCCGTCAGCGCCGCCGTACGGCCCGTCCTGGACCTCCTCCAGACGATGCCGTCGATGGTCCTGCTGATCCCCGCCATGCTCTTCTTCGGCCTCGGCACCGCCGCCGGCGTCGTCGCCACCCTGATCTTCGCCCTCGCCCCGGGCGTCCGCATGACCGAGCTCGGCATCCGCCAGGTCGACGCGGAACTGGTCGAGGCCGCCGAGGCCTTCGGCACCACCCCGCGCAACATCCTGTGGCGCGTCCAGCTGCCGCTCGCCCTGCCGACCATCATGGCCGGCGTCAACCAGGTGATCATGCTGGGCCTGTCCATGGTCGTCATCGCCGGCATGGTCGGCACCGGCGGCCTCGGTGGCGCCGTCAACGAGGCGATCGGCCAGCTCGACATCGGCTACGGCTTCGAGGCGGGCGTCGGCATCGTCGTCCTCGCCATCTACCTGGACCGCGTCACCGGCGCGCTCGGCACCCAGCTCTCCCCGCTGGGCCGACGGGCCGCCGCCAAGGCCACCACGCGCGCGTGGTCGTACCGTCCGCGCCCGGCCGTCGCCGTCGTCGGTGTCGTCGTCCTCGCCCTGGTCGCGGGCGGCATGAACGTCTTCGGCTCCTCCGCCGGCGTCTCCGAGGCCTCCGGCACCGACGTCGGCAAGGGCAAGGAGGTCAAGCTCGGGTACATCCCCTGGGACGAGGGCGTCGCCTCCACCTTCCTGTGGAAGGAGATCCTCGAGGAGCGCGGCTTCAAGGTCACCACCACCCAGTACGCCGCCGGCCCCCTCTACACCGGCCTCGCCACCGGCCAGATCGACTTCGAGACCGACTCCTGGCTGCCCACCACCCACGCCGAGTACTGGAAGAAGTACGGCGGACGGCTCGACGACCTCGGCAAGTGGTACGGCCCCACCTCGCTGGAGCTGACCGTCCCGTCCTACGTGAAGGACGTGAACTCCCTGGCGGACCTGAAGGACCACGCCTCCGAGTTCGGCGGGAAGATCGTCGGCATCGAGCCCAGCGCGGGCATGATGGGCCTGCTCAAGAGCAAGGTCCTCAAGGAGTACGGCCTACAGGGCGGCTACCAGGTGATCGACGGCTCCACCCCGGCCATGCTCGCCGAGCTGCAGCGCGCCTACGCCAGGAAGGAGCCGGTCGTCGTCACCCTGTGGTCGCCGCACTGGGCCTACAGCGCCTACGACCTGAAGAAGCTCCAGGACCCGAGGGGCGCCTGGGGCAAGGGCGACGGCGTGCACACCCTCTCCCGCAAGGGCTTCGCCGGCGACAACCCGCGGATCGGCCGCTGGCTGAAGGACTTCTCCATGACCGAGAAGCAGCTCACGGGCCTGGAGGCGCAGATCCAGCAGGCCGGCAAGGGCAAGGAGCAGGACGCCGTGCGCACCTGGCTGCGCCGGAACCCGGGCCTGGTCGACAAGTGGGCGCCGGTCACCGGGGAAGCCGGGAGCCGGGCGGCCGGGTGACCTGACCCTCCCGGACCGCCCCCCGAGGGGCGGGCAGCGCCGAACGCCGCAGGGCACCCGGCGCCGCCCGCCCCTCGCGGCGTTCCGCCTACGGGAGGGATCCGGCCAATCACCGAGCGTCATGCCACCCGCTGGTCGGCATGTTCATCCCCAGGGAGGAAGCCGCCGCGGACGGGTCCGGGGGCCCCTGGCACTGGCGAGAACCATGAGGTGCGGGCCCACCGGGACGTCAGGGATGTGACGGGCACGTGAAACGGTTTGCCGAACATGCGTAGGGTGCAGAGAAGTCATCATGAGCGGCGTGCCCCGCCGGTGGGCACCCGGAGCATCGGCACGACGAGTGAGGGAGGGAGCCGGGAGCGATGGGCGACCACAAAGAGCAGCAGCCCGTGCGGGTGGGCGCGGCCGTCCGGCGGCGCCGCCGTGCGCTGGAACTGACCCTCGCGGTCGTGGCCGAGCGCACCGGGCTGTCCGTGCCCTTCCTCAGCCAGGTCGAGAACGACCGGGCCCGCCCCAGCCGCAGCTCCCTGGAGAAGCTGGCCGACGCCCTGCGCACCACGGCCGTCGAACTCCTCGCCGCCGCCGACCCGGCGGCCAGCGTGGACGTCGTCCGCGCCGAGCCCGTCGCCGAGGGCGACTTCGACCCGCGCACGCGCTCCCTGGTGCGCGGCCACCACCAGCTGCACGCCTCCGAGTTCACCGGCGACCACGACGCGGGCCGCGAGTTCCAGCACCGCAACGACGAGCTGATGTACGTCGCCGAGGGCGCCGTGGAGATCGAGGCCGAGGGCCGCGCCTACCGCCTCGGCCGCGGCGACACCATGTACCTCACCGGCGGGGTCCGCCACCGCTGGCGGGCCACCGTCCCGGACACCCGGGTCGTCGTGGTCGCGGTCGCCGAACACATCGAGGCGGTCCAGGACCGGTCCCGGTAGTGCGGGTCGTCTCCCTCGTACCGTCGCTCACCGAGGCGGTGGCCGTCACGCTGCCCGGAGCGCTCGCGGGCGCCACGGACTGGTGCGATCACCCGGCGGATCTGGACGTCACCCGGATCGGCGGCACCAAGAACCCCGACGTGGAGCGCGTTCTCGCCCTCGCCCCCGACCTGGTGCTCGCCAACGAGGAGGAGAACCGCGCCCCCGACCTCGACGCCCTGCGCGCGGCCGGCGCGGAGGTGCTGGTCACCGAGGTCCGTACCGTGCCGCAGGCCTTCACCGAGCTGGACCGGGTGCTGACCGCGTGCGGAGCGCCGCGACGGCCGCGCTGGCTGGAGGCGGCCGAGGCGGCCTGGACGGCGCTGCCGGAACCCGCGGAGCGCCGCACGGCGGTCGTGCCGATCTGGCGCAGGCCCTGGATGGTCCTCGGCCGGGACACCTTCGCGGGCGACGTGCTGGCCCGCCTGGGCGTGGACCACCGGTACGCCGGCCACCCCGAGCGCTACCCCCGGATCCCGCTGGAGGACCTGCGCGCGGCGGACCCGGACCTGGTGGTGCTGCCCGACGAGCCGTACCGGTTCACCGCCGACGACGGGCCGGAGGCGTTCCCGGCACGGACGCCACGGTCAACCGCGCCTACGCGGGCCTCGGCGCCACCTTTGAGCTGTACCTGAAGGCGTACGGCCGCCACTCGATCGACGG
>NZ_JBSGDB010000471.1:0-6656 GCF_053602155.1 Streptomyces sp. NPDC004561 | reverse complement strand
CGGAATCCGGCTGACCGAGGACGCGGTCCACAAGCTCGACACGGACTTCTCCCCGGCCAACGCCGCCGACGTGCTGACGTTCCTGTCCCGGACCGCCGGTCCACCCGCTTCCAGACGAACTCCAGCAGCGCCGAGGCCGCCACCGCCACCGCGACCGCCGTCCAGGGCATCACGACCCCGACCAGCTTGAGCGCGAAGAAGCTCTGGAGCGCGGGCACCGCGAGGACGAGCAGGAAGGCCACACCCATCGCGGCCACCAGGGTCACCCGCCACCAGGTGTAGGGGCGGGCGATGATCGCCAGGACCCACATGGAGACCAGGAACAGGGTCAGGGTGGCCGCACTGGTCTCCGCGTCCAGCTCGCCGGGCCCGCCGTAGTAGTGCCGGGCGACCAGATACGTCACGAAGGTCGCCGCCCCGGCCACCACGCCGCCCGGGACCGAGTACCGCATGACTCTTCGCACGAAGTGCGGCTGCGCCCGCTCCTTGTTGGGGGCCAGCGCCAGGAAGAACGCCGGGACGCCGATGGTGAGGGTGGACAGCAGGGTGAGGTGCCGGGGCAGGAAGGGATACTCGACCCGCCAGCACACCACCAGCACCGCCAGCAGCACCGAGTAGACCGTCTTCACCAGGAACAGGGTCGCCACGCGCGTGATGTTGCCGATCACCCGGCGGCCCTCGCCGACCACCGACGGCAGGCTCGCGAAGCTGTTGTCCAGCAGCACGATCTGCGCCACCGCCCGCGTCGCCTCCGAGCCCGAGCCCATCGCCACACCGATGTCGGCGTCCTTCAGGGCGAGCACGTCGTTCACCCCGTCGCCGGTCATCGCCACCGTGTGCCCGTGCGACTGGAGCGCGCCCACCATGTCCCGCTTCTGCTGCGGGGTGACCCGCCCGAAGACCGTGCCCGCGTCCAGCGCGTCCGCCATGCCGGTCCGCTCAGCGGGCAGCTGCCGCGCGTCCACCGCCGTACCGTCCAGCCCCAGCTTGGCCGCGACCGCGCCGACCGACACCGCGTTGTCACCGGAGATGACCTTGGCCCGTACGTTCTGCTCCGCGAAGTAGCGAAGGGTGTCGGCCGCGTCCGGCCGCAGCCGCTGTTCCAGGACGACCAGGGCGGTGGGGCGGGCGCCCTTGGCGGGCGCCGGGTCGTCCAGGTCGCGGCTCGCCCGGGCCAGCAGCAGGACCCGCAGCCCTTGTTCGTTGAGGCGCTCGGTTTCGGCCAGTGCCGGGTCCTCGGGGCCGAGCAGCACGTCGGGGGCGCCCAGCAGCCAGCTGCTGGTCTCGCCGTCGCCCTCGCTGAACGCCGCCCCGCTGTACTTGCGCGCCGAGGAGAAGGGGAGCGACTCGACGCAGCGCCACTCCTCGTTGTCGGGGTAGGCGTCGATGATCGCCTGGAGGGAGGCGTTGGGCCGTGGATCGGACTCGCCGAGCGCGCCCAGCACCTTGCGCACGTACGTCTCGTCGGCGTCGCCCAGCGGCCTGAGGCCCGTGACGTCCATGCCGCCCTCGGTGAGCGTGCCGGTCTTGTCCAGGCAGACGGTGTCGACGCGGGCCAGACCCTCGATGGCCGGGAGCTCCTGCACGAGGCACTGCTTGCGGCCCAGCCGGATGACCCCTATCGCGAAGGCGACGGAGGTGAGCAGCACCAGCCCCTCCGGGACCATCGGGACGATGCCGCCGACCGTGCGGGCCACGGCGTCCTTGAGGCCGTTGTTCTTGACCACGAGCTGGGTGACGACCAGGCCGATCGCGGCCGGGACCATCATCCAGGTGACGTACTTGAGGATGGTGGAGATGCCGCTGCGCAGTTCGGAGTGGACGAGCGTGAAACGGGAGGCGTCCTCGGCGAGCTGGACGGCGTAGGCCTCCCGGCCGACCCTGGTCGCCTTGAAGGCGCCCCCGCCGGCGACGACGAAGCTGCCGGACATGACCGGGTCGCCGGGGCGTTTGACCACCGGGTCCGCCTCGCCGGTGAGCAGCGACTCGTCGATCTCCAGCCCGTCGGCCTCGGCGCACACCCCGTCCACGACGACCTTGTCCCCGGGACCGATCTCCATGAGGTCGTCCAGCACGATCTCGTCGGTGCCCACCTCGGTGGCGACGCCGTCCCGCCGTACCGTCGGGCGGGCCTCCCCGATCACCGCGAGCGAGTCGAGGGTCTGTTTAGCCCGCCACTCCTGGACGATGCCGATGCCGGTGTTGGCGAGGATCACGAAGCCGAAGAGGCTGTCCTGGATCGGCGCGACGAACAGCATGATCAGCCAGAGCACGCCGATGATCGCGTTGAACCGGGTGAACACGTTCCCCCGGACGATCTCCCCCAGCGACCGGCTGCTGCGCACCGGCACGTCGTTGACCTGCCCATGCGCGATGCGTTCCGCGACCTGGGCCCGGGTCAGCCCGGCCGAGGGGCTCACCGGCAGGGCCACCGGATGCACAGGATCGAGTTCGGCACCCGCGTCGATGTGCGTCATGTATTCGACGGTACGTGGGGTTCGTCCACCCGCCCACCCGACTTCGGCCGGTGCCCCCGCCCGCCGGTGGGGCCGGTCAGCCCTGTCCGGCCGACGCCGTTCTCGGCGCGGCCGCCGCCCGCTTGATCGCCGCGTCCCGCCTGCGCACGTACCAGACGCCGATCAGCCCCAGCCCGCCCCCGGCCAGGCAGGTCCACAGCCACCACAGGTGGCCGTGGTCGTGGAACCAGCCGTAGAAGGGGAGCTGTACGAGGAAGAGCACGAACCACACGATCGTGCCGCCGGTGATGGTGGCGACCACGGGGCCCTCCAGGGGCTCTGGCGCCTCGTGCTTGAAGGATCCCGAAGAAAGTCCAGCCATGGCAGACAGCTTACGAGGCGATCAGGTCTACGCGCGGAGATAGCGATCTAGCACTCATACGTTCATACTGAAACCGTTTGTCTTTGACCACTTCTGCTCGTATGAAACTCCAACAGGGCTCGGGGGAACCCTGTCGGTGATGAGGTTTCGCATGTCCACCTCGGCACTCGCCAAGGCGCCCACCCCCGAGAAGCCGGGCGGTTCGCCCGCCAGTGGCGCACTCGACCGCTTCTTCAGGATCTCCGAACGGGGCAGCTCCGTCGCCCGGGAGATCCGCGGCGGTTTCGCCACCTTCTTTGCGATGGCGTACATCATCGTGCTGAACCCGATCATCCTGAGCAGCGCGAAGGACATGTACGGGCACCACCTGAACAGCGGCCAGCTGGTGACGGCGACCGCGCTGACGGCCGCCTTCGCCACGCTCCTGATGGGTGTCATCGGCAACGTGCCGATCGCCCTCGCCGCCGGCCTCGGCGTGAACTCGGTCGTCGCCCTCCAGCTGGCGCCCCGCATGTCCTGGCCGGACGCGATGGGCATGGTCGTACTGGCCGGCTTCGTGGTCATGCTGCTGGTGGCCACCGGTCTGCGTGAGCGCGTGATGAACGCGGTGCCGTTCGGTCTGCGCAAGGCGATCTCGATCGGTATCGGCCTGTTCATCATGCTGATCGGCCTGGTCGACGCCGGGTTCGTCACCCGTATGCCGGACGCCGCCCAGACCACCGTCCCGCTCCAGCTGGGCACGGGCGGTCACCTCGTCGGCTGGCCGGTGCTGATCTTCATCCTGGGCGCGCTGCTGACCTTCGCGCTGATCGTCCGGAAGGTGCCGGGCGCGATCCTGATCTCCATCGTCGGCATGACCGTCCTCGCGATGATCATCAACGCGGTCGCCAAGGTCACGTCCTGGGGCCTGACGGTCCCGAAGTGGCCGGGCAACCCGGTCGCCACCCCCGACTTCGGTCTGGTCGGCAAGTTCAGCCTCTTCGGCGGCTTCTCCAAGGTCGGCGTGCTGACCGGCATCCTGTTCGTCTTCACGGTCCTGCTGTCGTGCTTCTTCGACGCGATGGGCACGATCATGGGCATCAGCGACGAGGCCAGGCTGACCGACGCGCAGGGCTACATGCCGGGCATCAACAAGGTCCTCTTCGTCGACGGCCTCGCGGTCGCGGCGGGCGGCGCCAGCTCCTCCTCGGCCACCACCGCGTTCGTGGAGTCCACCGCGGGTGTCGGCGAGGGCGCCCGCACGGGCCTCGCGAACGTCGTCACGGGCGGCCTGTTCGCGGTGGCGCTGTTCCTCACCCCGGTCGCCACGATGGTCCCGTCCCAGGCGGCCACCCCGGCGCTGGTCGCGGTCGGCTTCCTGATCCTGTCGAACTCCATCACGGAGATCGACTGGGCCGACTACACCATCGCGATCCCGGCCTTCGTGACGATGCTGATGATGCCGTTCACGTACTCGATCACCAACGGCATCGGCATGGGCTTCATCACCTTCACGATCATGCGCCTGGTCGCCGGCCGCGGCCGGGAGATCCCGGTTCCGATGTACGTGGTGTCGGCGGTCTTCGCCTTCTACTACCTGATGCCGGCCCTCGGCCTCACCTGAGCCCTCAGGTGACCCCGTAGAACCTCTCCGTCTCCTCGACGGCGGCCTGGAACCGTTCGTCGAAGTCGTCCCGAATGAGCGTGCGGACCACATAGTCCTGCACGCTCATTCCCCTTCTGGCCGCGTGGTGCCGGAGCCTTTCGAGCAGCTCCCCGTCCATCCGCAGGCTGAGCACAGTGGTCCCCATGGCTACGAGGGTCGCCACATCCGGCCGTCCCGCGCGTCACTTTCCGGAGCCGACTCACTCGTACGGGTGATCGTTGGGTTCAGTGGCGGGCATCACGGGCCTTCAGGTGTGTCGCGGTGGTCTTTAGCCAGAGTAATGAGTTACTCTAAGGAACATGCCGGACCTCACCCATGGCGACGATGCCGCCGCCGTGAACGCCCTCCGCTCCGCCGTGATGCGGTTGTCCCGTCGGCTCAAGCACCAGCGGGTCGACGAGTCGCTGAGCCCCACCGAGATGTCGGTGCTCGGCACCCTGGCCCGCTGCGGCTCGGCCACGCCGGGCGAGCTGGCCCGCAAGGAGCATGTCCAGCCGCCGTCGATGACCCGCATCGTCGCGCTGCTCGAAGCCAAGGGACTGGTCCGGCTGGAGCCGCACCCGGAGGACCGGCGCCAGAAGGTCGTCACCCAGACCGAGCAGGCCGAAGTCATGCTCGAGGAGAGCCGCCGCAAGCGCAACGCGTTCCTGGCGGGCCTCGTCGAGGGCCTCGACGAGGACGAGTGGGCCAAACTGCGCGCCGCCGCCCCCGTGCTGGAGAAGCTCGCACACCTGTAAGCCCACCTATGGAGGAGGCGACCCTTTGAGTACGGGATCCGGAGCAGCTTCCGCCCCCGCACCGACCGCCCCGACTACCCCCGTTCCCCGCGGGTCCTCGATGTTCAGCTCGCTGAGGATCAGGAACTACCGCCTCTTCTTCCTCGGCCAGGTCGTCTCGAACACCGGCACGTGGATGCAGCGCATCGCGCAGGACTGGCTCGTGCTGAGCCTCACCGGCTCGTCCGCGGCCGTCGGTATCACCACGGCCCTGCAGTTCCTGCCGATGCTCCTGTTCGGCCTCTACGGCGGCGTCCTGGTCGACCGCCTGCCCAAGCGCCCGGCGCTCCTGGTCACCCAGGCGTCGATGGCCGTCACGGCGCTCGCGCTCGCCTTCCTGACCCTGACCGGTCACGTCCAGGTCTGGCACGTCTACGTCGCCGCCTTCGCCGTCGGTCTGGCGACGGTGGTCGACAACCCGGCCCGTCAGTCCTTCGTCTCCGAGATGGTCGGACCCGAGCAGCTGCAGAACGCGGTCAGCCTGAACTCCGCGAACTTCCAGTCCGCCCGTCTGGTCGGCCCGGCCGTGGCCGGCGTCATGATCACCGGAGTGGGCACCGGCTGGGCGTTCCTCGCCAACGGGCTGTCGTTCGCGGCGCCCATCGCCGGACTGCTCCTGATGCGCGCCCGCGAGCTGCACGTCGTCGAGCGCGCGCCGCGCGGCAAGGGCCAGCTGCGCGAGGGCCTGCGGTACGTGGCGGGGCGTCCGGAGCTGATCTGGCCGATCGTGCTCGTCGGCTTCATCGGCACCTTCGGCTTCAACTTCCCGGTGTGGCTGTCGGCCTACGCCAACGGCGTCTTCCACGCCGGCGCCGGCGCCTACAGCCTCTTCAACACCCTGATGGCCGTCGGCTCCCTGTGCGGTGCGCTGCTGGCCGCCCGGCGCGGCACGGCCCGGCTGCGCATCCTGATCGCCGCCGCGACCGCCTTCGGCGCGCTGGAGATCGTGGCCGCGCTGGCCCCGCAGTACTGGCTGTTCGCGCTGCTCATGGTCCCGATCGGGATCTGCGGCCTCACGGTGAACGTCACCGCGAACACCGCCGTGCAGATGGCCACCGACCCGGCCATGCGCGGCCGGGTGATGGCCCTGTTCATGATGGTGTTCATGGGCGGTACGCCGCTGGGCGCGCCGGTCGTCGGCTGGATCACCGACACCTACGGCGCCCGGATCGGCTTCGCGCTCGGCGGTGTCGTCTCCGCCGCGGCGGCCGCTGTGATCGGCCTGGTCCTGGTCCGCATCGGCGGTCTGCGGCTGAGCGTGGGCTGGCACCGCGGCCACCCGCAGGTCCGCTTCGTCGCGCGGGAGGAGCTGGCGACGGCGGCGTGAGCGCCGCCGCCCGGAGGGCCCCCTACCGGACCCTCCGGGCCAGCACCTGCCCCGGCCACCGGTCCGCGCC
>NZ_JBSGDB010000470.1:0-6667 GCF_053602155.1 Streptomyces sp. NPDC004561 | reverse complement strand
GGCGTGAGCGGCGGCACGTCAGGCGGCGGTTCCGGCGGCGCTGGCTGCCGGTCGGGCGCGACCTCCCTCACCTTCTGGGGCTGGTCGGCCGGCTACGACCTGGTGGTCAAGAAGTTCAACCAGACCCACCCTGACATCTGCGTCAAGCTGGAGAATGCCGGCGCCGCCAACGACGAGTACGTCAAGCTCAGCGACGCCCTGAAGGCGAACAGCGGCACCCCCGACGTCGCGCAGATCGAGTACTTCGAACTGCCGTCGTTCGAGATCACCAAGAGCCTGGTGGACCTGTCCTCGTACGGCGTCGGCGACGCGCGGCAGAACGAGGCTCCGGCCGCCTGGGCCGCGGTCACCCAGGGCTCGGCGCAGTACGCGATGCCCGTCGACCTCGGCCCGCTTGCGCTCTACTACAACTCGGCCGCGTTCACGCAGCACAAGATCGCGGTCCCGGCCACGTGGAGCCAGTTCGCGGCCGCGGCCGACAAACTGCACTCCGGCGACCCCAAGGTGGCCATCACCAACTTCGACCCGGTCGACGCCCAGCCGGTGCTGGCGATGATGCAGCAGTACGGCGCGTTCCCCTTCACGTACACCGGCGGAGACACGCTCGGCATCAACTTCACCGGCGCCGCGCAGACCGCCTTCGCGGACTTCTGGCAGGGTCTGATCGACAAGAAGGAGGTCACTACCGCGGCCGACTTCTCGCCCGCCCAGTGGTCCAACCTGGACAGCGGCGCCAACGCGGCCCGGATCAGCCCCGCGTGGGGACCGGTCGGCATGCAGGGCAGCATCAAGAAGACCATCGGCTCGTGGCGGGCGGCCCCCCTACCGCAGCAGCAGGCGGGCCAGAGCGCTGGCGGCAACTGGGGCGGTTCCACGCTCGCCGTGGTCAAGGGCACCTCGCACGCCAAGGAGGCGGCGGAGTTCGCGAAGTGGTTCGGCGGTTCGGCGGACGCCTGGCAGATTCTCAGCGGCGATGTCGCCGGCGCGTTCCCCGGCTACCAGCCGCTGCTGAACTCGCCCGCCTTCCAGAGCCGGACGCTGCCGATCTCCGGCACTAGCCAGCCGAACAAGGTGTTCGCCAAGGCCGCCCAGGACCTCCGCCCCATCCAGTGGCCGCCGATCATGACCGCGGCGCTCACCCAGTGGACCTCCACCTTCGCCGGGGTCACCAAGGGCACCGAGACCCTGCCGGAGGCGTTCAAGACCTTCCAGAAGCAGATGGTCTCGTACGCCAAGGCCCAGGGCTTCAAGGTCACCGAGGACTGAGCGCGCGAGGCACGAGAGGTAGATCCACGTGAACCACACCCCGGCCCACCGCGCCTCACCACCCGGCCCGCCGGGCACCGGCACAGCCGTCCCGGCCGCAGCCGACACAGGGGCCCGCCCCAGCACCCGCCCCCGTACCGGTCCGGCAGGCGGCCCTCCGCGGCGCGGCTGGCGCCGCGCAACCGGCCGCGAGTGGCCCGGCGCGGTCTTCATCAGTCCGCACATGCTGGCCCTGGCCCTGTTCATGCTGATCCCGACGGTCTACGCGATCTACGACAGCATGCGCACCACCCGCCTCATCGGCGGCAATCACTACTCCGGATTCGCCAACTACCGCACAGTGCTGCACTCCCCGGAGTTCTGGGACGGGGTGCGCCGCGTCCTGGTGTTCACCGCGATCCAGGTACCGGTGACCATCGCCCTGGCGTTCTTCTTCGCCGCGATGTTCGACGCCCGGGTGGTGAAGTACGGCCGCTTCTTCCGCACGGTGTTCTTCATGCCGTTCGCGGTGCCGGGCGTGGTGGCGGCGGTGATGTGGTCGTTCCTGCTGCTGCCGGACTTCGGTCCGTACGCGAAGCTGATGCACAGCCTCGGCTTCGGGCACGTGGACTTCTTCTCCTCCCGGCTGATCCTGCCGACGATCGTCATCATCGTGATCTGGGAGTGGACCGGCTACAACGTCACCATCCTCTACACCTCGCTGAAGTCCATACCGCGGCACGTCACCGAGGCTGCCGTCATGGATGGCGCCAAGCTGTCAACGATCATCCTGAAGCTGAAGCTGCCCATGGTCCGCCCGACCATCGTCATGCTGTTCTTTCTCAACACAGTCGGCGCGCTGCAGCTGTTCACCGAGCCGTCCATCCTCGGGGCCTTCCAGCCGCAGGCGGTCAGCTACGGCTTCACACCCAGCCTGTACGTCTACAACACCGCCGTTGGCAGCGGTGACTACAACCTCGGCGCCGCCGCGGCGGTCGTCCTGGCCTTGATCATCGGCGCGCTCTCGCTGGGCGCGTTCGTGGTCCGCAAGAGGGCGGGGGAGTTCCGATGAGGACCGAGTCCACGAGGAGTCTTCGCCGCAGCCGGAAGGACACCTCCGACACCGTCCCGATCCACCTGTACGGGCTGCGCCGCGGCACCGTCACCGTCCTGACCACAGTCTGCGCCGCGTTCGCGCTCTTCGTCCTGGCGCCCATCGCCTGGCTGGCGATCAACGCGACCAAGACGCAGGCCAACGTCTACGGCACGCCAGGCTTCTGGTTCGCCCGTCCCTTCCACCTCTTCCAGAACCTCTCGGCCCTGGGCAAGAACATCAGCGGCGCCGGCGTCTACCTGCAGTGGCTCGGCAACACCATGCTGTACGCGGTGAGCGCCGCGGTCGGCGCGACCCTGCTGTCCGCGCTGGCCGGCTACGGCTTCGCCCGCTTCCGCTTCCGCGGCTCCAACGCGCTGTTCTACCTCGTGATGTCCACCCTGCTGGTGCCCATCACCTCGGTCGCGCTGCCGCTGTTCCTGGTGTACGCCAAGGTGGGGCTGGTCAACTCGGTGTGGGGGATGATCCTGCCGAGCATGGTCTCCCCGGTGGGCATCTACCTGATGCGCACGTACATCGATGCCTCGGTGCCGCGGGACCTGATCGACGCGGCGCGCATGGACGGCGCGGGCGAGCTGCGGATCTTCGTCCGGATCGTGCTGCCGCTGACCGTGCCCGGCCTGGTCACGGTGCTGCTGCTCACCGTCGTCGCGGTCTGGAACAACTACTTCCTGCCGCTGATCCTCTTCAGCCGCAACAGCCTCTACCCGCTCACCGTCGGCCTGTCCTCCCTGTCGCACGCGGCCGAGACCGGCTCCAAGGCCGAACTGGTCCCCGTCCTCATCGCCGGCGGCCTGGTCACCGTACTGCCGCTGATCCTGCTGTTCCTGTTCCTGGAGAAGTACTTCCGCGGCGGCGCGCTCCAGGGCAGCACCACCGGCTGAACCTCCCGCTCCTACCCACGGCGCCTGTAACAGCACCACGCCTTTTTGGAGAAGAAGAGTGTCCTCGGTCCGTCCCGAATACCCCCGCCCACACTTCGACCGATCCCACGTCTGGCTGACCCTCAACGGCGACTGGGACTTCACCACTGACCCGTCCGGGACCGCCGACCAGCGCGACCTGGCCGCGCGGGCGCAGTGGCCACAGACCATCACCGTGCCCTTCGCCTGGGAGACCGAGGCGTCCGGGGTGGCCGCGCACTGGCTGGAGTACGGCTGGTACCGGCGCAACCTGACCGTCCCCGCCGACTGGCACGGCCAGCGCGTGGTGCTGCACTTCGGCGCCGTCCACCACCAGGCCCGGGTCTGGGTCGGGGACGTGGAAGTCGGCGGACACGAAGGCGGCTACACCCCCTTCGAGTTCGACATCACCGACGCCCTCGCCGGCCGCACCGAGGCCACCGTCCTGGTACGGGTGCGGGCCCCCGTCGACAAGCGCGAGATCGTGCACGGCAAGCAACGCAGCATCCCCCGCGACGACTACGACGACTGCGCGTTCACCCCGACCAGCGGCATCTGGCAGCCGGTGTGGCTGGAGGCACGACCCGCAACCTACGTGTCGGCCCTGGCTCTGACCCCCGGCGAGAACCTCGACGCCATTGTCGTCGACATAGGCGTCGCCGGGCCGAACGCCGCAGGGGCGCGGCTGACCGTCCAGGCGGCGGGCGGCGAACCCGTCACCGCGGCGGCGGGCGCCGACGGGCGGGTACGTGTCACCGTGCCCGTCACCGAGCCGCGCCTGTGGTCGCCGGCCGACCCGTACCTGTACGGCGTCACCGTGACCCTGGACTCGGCAGACGGCACCGACCAGGTCCGTTCGGCCACCGGCCTGCGGCGGATCGAGACCCGCGGCGACCACCTGCTGCTCAACGGCGAGCGGCTGTACGTCCGCGGGGTCCTCGACCAGGGCTACTGGCCGCACACCGGGATGACCGCGCCCGACGACCAGGCCTTCGTCACCGACCTGGAACTGGCCAGGGAGTCCGGCTTCAACCTGGTCCGCAAGCACCTCAAGCTGGAGGACCCCAGGTTCCTGCACCACGCCGACCGGACGGGCATGCTGGTGTGGGCCGAGCCGGCCTCCACGGGCACCTTCACCCCCGAGGCGGCGGCCCGGTTCGAGGCGCAGATCGCACCCATGGTCGCGCGCGACGGCAACCACCCCAGTGTGATCATCTGGGGCCTGTACAACGAGGAGTGGGGCCTGGACTGGGACGTGCCCGGCGACCGAGCCAAGCAGGACGCGGTCCGCCGCGCGTACGCCCTCCTCAAGAGCCTGGACGCGACCCGGCCCGTGGTGGACAACTCCGGCTGGACCCACGTCGCCACCGACCTGGTGGACTGGCACATCTACGACGAGACCCCGACAGGGTGGGCCGCCAAGGTCCGCTCGCTGCTCGACGAGCGGGCCACCGGCTTCCCGGTCGGCCTCGGCGGCGGGAACATCGTGCACAAACTCGTCATGGCCGACGGCGGGCCCACCCCCGCCGTCCCCAACCTCAACAGCGAGTACGGGGGCGGGAAGACGAGCGTCGAGCGCGGCTGGAACCAGCGTTGGCAGACCCAGGAGCTGCGCCGCCACGACGTGCTGTCCGGCTATGTGTGGACCGAGCTATACGACATCGAGCACGAGTTCGCCGGCGTCTATGCCTTCGACCGCACGGTCAAGGACAGCGGGGTCAGCCCCGCGTCGGCCGCCCACGCCGACACCGTGCTGGTGGTCGACGCGCAGCCGCTCGCCCCCGGCCGCGACCTGGTGACCGGCCCCGACCGCAAGGCCGCCTTCGACGTCCGCATCTCCCACCACGGCCCGGCCCCGGTGCGCATCGCGGTCGCCGCCGTGTGGGGCCCGGTCCTGGGCTCCGCCGAGGGCCTGGCCCCGTCCGCCGGACCGGCGGCCGTCACCGTCGAGCCGTACCGGCTGAGCGAGCCGGTGCACATCTCCGAAATCCTCCCGGACGGCGTCCCCGCGGCGCGCCTGCACCTCCTGGCCGTGCGTGCCTCCGACAGCCAGGTGATCGGCAGCACGTGCGTGGACGTGGCCGTCCGGTGAGAAGGGCGGCGCCGCGGGCCGGGGGTGGACCGCGGCGCCGCCGCGCCCGGCACGGACCGGTCACCGACTCCGCGCCGCATCGAAGCCGCAGCGTCACAATAAGCTCGACCCGAACCGCTCTGCCGCTTTGCGGAGCCCCGCCCGAAGGGACCTCGATGGCCACCACCCGACTGCGTGATGTCGCCGAACGCGCCGGTGTCTCGATCCGCACGGTGTCCAACGTCGTCAACGGCTACGCGCAGGTCTCCGACGAGACCCGGCGGCGGGTGGAGAAGGCGGTCGCGGAACTCGGCTACCGCCCCAACCTGCTGGCCCGCAACCTCAAGCGCGGCCGGACCGGGCTGCTCGCCCTGGTCGTACCGGAGCTGGACGTGCCGTACTTCTCCGAGCTGGCCAGGGCCGTCATCGCCGAGGCCCGCACCCACGGCTACACCGTCGTCATCGACCAGACCGACGGCGAGCCGGACCGGGAGCGGGAACTGATCATGCGCGGCGCGAGCGCCGCCCTCTTCGACGGCGTGATCCTCAGCCCGCTCTCGCTGTCCCAGTCCGACCTCGCCCGGCGCGACGCCTCCGACCCGCTGGTACTGCTCGGCGAGCGGATCGCCGAAAGCCCGTACGACCACGTGGCCATCGACAACGTGGCCGCCGCCTACGCCGCCACCGAGCACCTGCTCGCCCTCGGCAGGACCAGGATCGCCGCGGTCGGCGACCAGCCCTACGACACCGGGGAGACCGCCCAGTTGCGCACCCGCGGCTTCCGCGACGCGCACGCCGCCCGCGGCGTGCCCGTCGACGAGTCGCTCGTGGTGACCACCCCCCGCTTCCACCGCTCGGACGGCGCCGCCGCCATGGCCGCCCTGCTCGACCACCCGGACGGGCCACCGGACGCGGTGTTCTGCTACAACGACCTGCTCGCTCTGGGCGCCATCCGCACACTACTCACCCGCGGCCTGCGCGTGCCCGAGGACGTGGCCGTCGTCGGCTTCGACGACATCGAGGCGGGCCGCTACAACACCCCCACCCTCACCACGGTCTCGCCGGACAAGACGACCATCGCCCGGCTCGCGGTGCAGCGGATCACCGGACGGCTCGGCGACGGGCCGGCGGATCCGCCGGCCGAGCTGTGGGCGCCGCACCACCTGGAGGTGCGGGAGAGCACGGTGGGTGGCTGACCCGGGGACGGACCGTACTGGCAGCTGACCGTCCCGAAGCTGTCTCCAGTGCCTCGGCAGTCATGCGCCGCCAAGTGTCGCTGACCTCCGGTATGTCCGCAGGGTTTCCTATGCCTAGATTCAGCCACCCCCGGCCCGT
>NZ_JBSGDB010000469.1:0-6710 GCF_053602155.1 Streptomyces sp. NPDC004561 | reverse complement strand
AGCCTCAGGCGATCAACCCGCCTGGTTGTCGACCGGAACCCAAACGCCGGGACGAGACAGATCTACCAACGGATTACTGGCGCAGAACACTAGTGTCCTGTGCCAGAGGTCCGTCGGCAGAGGCGGGCGAGGGAGTCGAGGATCTCTTCGGCGGTCTTGGTCCAGATGAAGGGCTTGGGGTCTTCGTTCCAGTCTTTGACCCATGTCCGGATGTCGGCTTCCAGTGCCTGGATGTTCTTGTGTGCGCCTCGGCGGATCATCTGGTGGGCAAGGTAGCCGAACCACCGTTCGACCTGGTTGATCCACGAGGAGCCGGTCGGGATGAAGTGGAGCTCGAACCGGGGGTGTTTGGCCAGCCATGCCTTGATCGCGGGTGTCTTGTGGGTGCCATAGTTGTCGACGATCAGGTGGATCTGAAGGTGAGGGGGCACCTCCTTGTCGATCCTGATCAGGAACTTCTTGAACTCCACGGCCCGGTGCCGGCGGTGCAGGGCGGTGATGACTTCGCCGGTGGCGACATCGAATGCGGCGAACAGGGTGGTCAGGCCGTTGCGGACGTAGTCGTGGGTGCGCCGTTCGGGCATGCCCGGCATTATCGGAAGCACTGGCTGGGACCGGTCCAGGGCCTGGATCTGCGACTTCTCGTCCACCGAGAGCACTACCGCCCCCTCGGGCGGGTTGAAGTACAGGCCGACGACGTCATAGACCTTCTCCACGAACAACGGGTCCGTCGAGAGCTTGAAGGTGTCCGCCAGATGCGGCTTGAGCTGGAACTGCCGCCAGATCCGGCCGACCGTGGACTTCGACAGGCCACTGTGCTCGGCCATGGACGTCCGCGACCAGTGGGTGGCGTTCTTCGGCAGCTGTTCCAGCGTGGTGACCACCACCGCTTCCACCTGATCGACGCTGATGGTGGGAGGCCGGCCCGGCCGGGGCTCATCAGCCAGCCCGTCCAGGCGCTCGGCGAGGAAACGGCGCCGCCACTTGCGGACCGTGTCCGCGGTCACCCGAAGATCCCGAGCGACCACGACGATCGGCGGCACTTCCGGCCCCGCACACGCCAGCACAATCCGCGCCCGCAGGGCCAGAGCCTGGGCCGATGTCGCCCGACGCGTCCATCTCTCCAACACGCCCGCTCATCGTCAGACAGCAACAACGGTTCCAGCTTCGGGCCCCGACGGGGAATTGACGCACCAGCAGCAGAAGTCACGCAACAACTAACGATCAACTACTGACGCAGGACACTAGCCGTCAGCAGTATGCGGTGTGCCGCTGCTTGCGCGGCGCATCCATCCGCCTGCTCGCTCGCGGGGATCCCATCGATCAGCGGCTTGTAGGCATCCAGCACGGTCGGCAGCGGCGGCAGCTTCTTCCTCGGCTCCGGCCAGACGGAGTCCACGGCCTTGCGGACCGTCCGCCACGACGGGTTGTAATTGCGCTCGATCTCTCGCAGCGTCCTGCCGCTGCGGTGGTCGCACCGGATCGTGGCGCGCAGCTCGATCTTCGACATCTGCGGCAGGACCAGGGCCTTTCACCGTGAGCACCTCGACGCCGCCCAGGCAAGTACTTCCGTGCCGTCAAAACTCCCTATGTTGTTCTGCGGGACGCGGTGAGCCCTTCGTACGGTTGACCCGCCCAGGGGCGTCGGGTGTGGCTATCAAAACTCTGCCGCGTGTGGCTATTCACGATTGGCCGCCCGATGCCCCACGACGACTCGGCTGCCAATCAGGAATTGCGAATGATCGCTCTGTAGGGAATCGACAGCGAGGTCGTCCGTGGAAGTCACACCCTCAGCACACCGCACGGAGGCAGCACATGGCCGTGATCTGGGCCGGCAGTCGGAGCGGGCGCTGAGGGTCGGGGCTCGTCTCGTCGGCGAGGACAGCGGCGGGGCGCGTCAGCCGAAGTGGAGGTCGCCCTCGATGGTGCCGGCCTGGATCACGGGACCGCGGATGTCACCTCCACTGACGGTGTTGTGCACGGTGGTGCCCTGCTCCGAGCAGTGTCCTGCCGCCGTCAACAGGGCACGCAGCTCGGCCTCCGCCGCGGGGTCCTCGCGGAGCAGGAGCAGCAGCCGCGCTCGCCATCGGGACTCGATCCCGGCGAGGGCCGCCCGGTCATCGCTGTTCGCGGCAACAACAACCGCGGCGCGGTCCTCTTCCAGCTCCACGTCCGCCGTCTGCGTCTGACTGGGCCGGTCGCGCCCGAACAGCGCCCGCACCCGATCCCTGGCCGTGGCCCACGCGTCGCCCGCCATCAGCTGCACCAGGGTCGTCGCCCCGGACACGGCCAGCGCAGTCAGTTCGGCCTCCACTTCGCCACCCTCCGCTTTCCGCTGCTCAGTCCCGAACTTCGGGCTTCACCAGCCTACTTGGAACACTTCGGGAACGCGGACTATCGTGCACGACCAGGAGACGGCGGAGGTGCGCGAGACGTGGGGCGAGCCGGGGGGAGCAGGTCCCACGACGTACACAACACCTTCCACGGTGACGCCCACACGGTCATCCAGACCGGTTCCATCGGCCGCGTCCACCTCTACGGGATCCCCTTCCAGCTGACACCCTTGTCCGGCTGGTCGATCGTCCGGCGCTGTGCGGTCGTGGCGGTCCTCGTGGCTCTCGGCGGCTTCCTGCTGAGTACGGGGCTCACCGCCACGGCCGGACGTCAAGCGCCCTGGATGGTTGTTGCCGGGCTCGCGCTGCTGATGACTGCACATTCCGTCGGGTGGGTGACCTGGCAGTGCCGTCAGCTGTCCCGCGGCCGCCACGAGAACGCGCTGCGCGCCACGGTGAACGGCGTGCTCGCCGGACTGGCCCGGGAGCAGGCCAGGCAGTGGCGCGACGAGGCGATTGCGCGCCGAGTCCAGGGACAGCGCCTGCTGCCCGTGCTGTGCCGGATCGCCGGGCGCGACCTGTTCGACCACTGGTCCAACATCCGCGCCGGCGAACGCAGCGACCAACCCCTGCCCCTCGACGGCGACGTCGCGGAGATCGACCGGCTCTACGGCCTGGTGCCCTCCGGACGGCTGGTGATCACGGGCGAACCGGGCGCGGGCAAGAGCGTGGCGGCGCTCCGGTTGGGGCTGCGGTTGCTGGAGCGACGAGGGCCGGACGACCGGGTCCCCGTGATCCTCCCTCTCGCCTCCTGGAATCCGGACGAGTCGGGCCTGTGGGGCTGGGCCGCGCAGCGGCTCGCCACCGAACACCCCGAACTGGCGGCACCGACCGGATTCGGCACCGTACTGGGCGAGGAGGTGGCCGCTCCCGAGCGGCTCCTGCTGATCCTCGACGGCCTCGACGAAATGCCGCCCGAACGGCGTGCCTTGGCCCTACGGACGCTCAACGACAGTGTGGACGAGCACACCCATCTGATCCTCACCAGCCGCACCGCGCAGTACCGGGACGCGGTGCGCCGGACCGACGTGCTCAGCGGCGCGGCGGCCGTGACGCTCCAGCCGCTGACCGTGCGGGAGTTGAGCGAGCACCTGAGGACCAGCACCCGCCGGACCCGGGCGGAGGGCACTCCGCTGTGGGAGCCCGTCCTCGCCCGCATGCAGGACGGCGACGATCCGCACGCCGGGCGACTGCGCGCCGCGCTTTCGTCGCCGCTGATGCTCGGGCTGGCCTTGGCCGTCTACGGTGAGACGTCCGCCGACCCGGCTGAACTTCTGGACACTGCCGCGTTCCCGACCAGAGCGCGGATCGAGAAGCACCTCATCGCTCGGCTCGTACCGGCGGTCTACACGGCCCCGCCGGACGTGGGAAAACCGCCGCGATGGCGCGCGCAGGACGCCGAACGCCATCTCAGCCGGCTGGCCCGCGACGCCGCCCGGCACGGTGCGCCCGGCGGCGAACTCGCCTGGTGGCGCTGGTACCCCGCGCAGGCGAAGGCCGCCACGGCGGTGGCCATCACCCTGGTCTACGCCGCTGCCGTGGCCCTCACCGCCGCCCTGCCGCCGCACGGCACGATCCGCTGGTGGGGCATGGCGCTGCCGCCCTGGGGCGCGCTGGCACTGATCGGCATGCTTCCCCTGCTCGTCGCCGTCGTCGACGTCTACGCCACCGTGCCGGTGCCCGTGCGTCTGCAACTGCGCCGGCGCGCGCCCACGATTCTCTGGCGCGCCACAGCAAGCGCCGCCGGTATCGGACTCGCCTGGGGGACGAACATCCCCACCAAGGACCATCCCTACCCGTCCGGGTTCCCGATTCCCGCGGCCGTCGCGTTGGGCGTGCTCTTCGTCGTCCGCGCCGCACCGAGCATGGCGACCGACGTGGCGTCGGTCACCCCTCGCTCGCTGCTGCGGGCCGACCGGGTGTCAGCCCTGACCCTGGCGGTCAACCACTCGGTCACCGGGCCGCGCCGGTGGTGCCTGGAAGCGGTGGTGCTGCTGCCCATCCTGTTCGTCAACACCTGGAGCGACCACGCGGGGGCGGGGGTGACGGGCCCGGCGGCGTGGGCCACCGTGGTCTTGGGCACCCTCGTCATCACCGTCCTGCACGGGATCACCAACACGGCCTGGGGGCGCCACGCCGCGGCGCGCGTCGTCCTGGCGGCCGCCGGCCGGCTGCCCTGGCGGACGATGGCCTTCCTGGAGGACGCCCACGCGCGCGGTGTACTACGCCAGACCGGCGGGGTGTTCCAGTTCCGCCACGCACGGTTGCAGGAGCACCTGCTCAGCGAAGCGCCGCCAACGCAAGACGGTAGGGTCCGTCTCTGCCTTTGGCCGCGGGCCACCTGGCTGCTGGGCCGATGGCCCGCCCTCCTCCTTACGGGAATCGTGCTGTTCTTCGGCAGCGCCGACATTACGCAGTCCATCAGCCGGATCAGCCGGCAGGCCGGTCCCTACGCCGTTCCTCCGCCGGCCTGCTCTCTCCTCGACAGACACACGGTCACCTCGGCCCTCCATGGGGATCCGGTGCGCGACCGTGAAGCGCAGGGGATGGGCGGGCTGTACGAGCCCTGGCCCAGGCGTGATGACGTGTGGTGCAGCTGGCACACCGAAGCCAACACCTCGACACTGGCACTGGCCACCGACACGGAGACGCCGACCCCTGACAAGAGTGGCGCCGAGATCGCGCGGCGCGTGTTCGCCGGGATGACGCGCCCGGACGTCCCGGCCCAGGCCGATCCCGCGGCCGCTCCCTGCGACTGGGACCACGAGTCCATCTGGTCGGCGAGCGACGACCGAGAGCCCGGCGTCTTCGTACACGCCTTTCTGCTCTGCCGAAACGTCGTGTTCCAGGCCGACTACCACTGCGACATCTCAGCGGGTGCCCCCTCCGACGGCACCGCCGTGCTGCAACGACTGCTCCACCTCGCTGTACGCAAAGCACTTCGCCCGGAAGATGGGTTATGACGTCATTTCTCGTGAACATCCACGGCGCCGCCGACCGCCCATCGCCCTCCAAACCGATGGACAAACGCTGCTGCTTGGAGTGAACGAAGAGCGATAACACTGGCTCGCCGGCCGGAGCCGCTTCCCGCCTCGCGGGGCACCTGAGGAAAGAGTTCGGCCTCTGCTCCCGCGTCGCGGGACGTAAGCCTGATCGGCCTTTCATCGCAGTTCGGGGCCGTGTGGCGTGGTCTCCATGATGGATATCGCACTGATCACCGCCGGGCAGATATACCGCTACTACCTGCGCCACGTCGCCGGCGCCGTAGTCCGCGAGAAGCTGCGCACCACCGTCACCACCGTCACCACCGTCACCACCGCGCGGAGCCGGGCGTACCGACGTCGTCGCGCACCAGCAGGCGGCGATGCTCGAGCGGCTGCTCGCGCTCCCGGCCGCCGACCCCGATCACGACGACCAGGAGCCGGGAGTCGGCCGCCGAGAGGCGATCGACCTGACGGCGCTGTGGGCCTTGAAGCAGTCCCGCACCGACGTGGAAGCCCTCGACCTCACGGCCGAGCGGCTGCACCGCCTCCGGGACGCGTTCACCAAGGCGGCCGACGACTCCCGCGCCCGCACAGCCCGCTACACCGAACAGGTCGATGCCGACGGAGTGCACCCGGTGCGCGAGGACGACCAGCGGGGGCACCGCCCGCAGGAGCCCGGACCGCACCGCGGCCGGGAGGCCGGTCGCTGAGTGTGCCCGATGCCGCGGTCTCGACCCCGGGCAGCACGATGCCCCGTGCCTGTACCCGATGGGGGAAAGCCACGGGACATCGCGATGGGCAGTGTCAGCGGTTAAGAGCGCGGGCCGGCCCCCACGCGGCTCCGGCGGCCGGCGGTGAAGAGGGGGGAGCGCGGCCGCGAGGTTGCCGGCCACGAGCTTCACCCAGGGACAGCGCTCTTCCCGCGTGCATGCGGGAGGGAGTCCTGCCCATCGCCAACGGAGGAAATCTGTTGTGGCGGTGATAGACATTGGATGGCTGCCGAGTTACCGTTTCTGTCGTACCCAGGAAGTCGAAGTGGGCACGGCAGAGACGAACTGCCGTGCGATGTCAGGCAGGACGCGACCCGAGAGGTCGCGAGCAGTACCCGCGATAACCAGCAGTACAACCGAGTAACCGAAGGTAAGGAGCAGAACGCCATCAGGATCGCCCGGGCGAGGAAGCACTCCGCCCGGGTAACCGCAAGACCCCGGATTGGAAGGTGGTCCCCGGTCACGCATCCGCGATCCCCGCAACCCCGCCCTCCCAGGCGGAACCTGCGGACACAGAAGTCCGGCGCCGAGAAGGTAGCCGCCAAGCACGCGGCCAAGTGACC
>NZ_JBSGDB010000468.1:0-6736 GCF_053602155.1 Streptomyces sp. NPDC004561 | reverse complement strand
CGGGACCTAAGGCGAGGCCGACAGGCGTAGTCGATGGATAACCGGTTGATATTCCAGTACCCGCGACCGGCAGCAGCCCCTCACCCGACGTCATCGTGCGACCCCCTCCGCTTCGGTGGCCTCCGCGTCCCGGGCGACCAGGGCCCGGTAGCCCGGCTCCCGCGTCAGCAGCTCGCGGTGCGGGCCGCTCGCCGCGACCTTCCCGTCCACCAGGAACACGACCGTGTCCGCGCGGTCCAGCACCAGCGGGGAGGTGCTCGTCACCAGCGTGGTACGGCCCTCCCGCGCCGCCCGCAGCCGTTCGGCCACCATCGCCTCGGTGTGCGCGTCCAGCGCCGAGGTCGGCTCCACGGCCAGCAGCACCTCGGCGTCGGCCAGCAGCGCCCGCACCAGCCGCAGCCGCTGCCGCTGTCCGCCGGACAGGCTGCGGCCCTGCCCGGCCACCATCGAGTCCAGCCCGTCCGGCAGCCCGCGCACCACGTCCTCCGCGGCGGCCGCGTGCACCGCCCGGCGCACGGCGGCCTCCCCGGCGGTGCGCCCGGCGGCCACCACCTCCCGCAGCGGCCCGGCGAACAGGTCCGCCTCGTTGTCCGCGACCAGGACACGGGTGCGTACGTCGGCCAGCGGGACCGCGTCCAGCCTGACCCCGCCCCAGGTGGCGTCGGTGCGCCCGTACCGGCCGAGCCGGTCGACCACGGCCGCGGCCTCGGCGGGCCGGGCGGCGGCCAGCGCGGTCAGCCGGCCCGGCACCACCCGCACACCCGACGCGGGATCGCGCAGCTCGGCCGGCCCGTCGGGCGCCGGCAGCGTGCCCTCGTCCGGCTCCGGCGCCAGCCGCAGCAGCCGTACCACCCGGCGCGCGGCCACCACGCCCCGGTTCAGGTCGTAGGCCATCTGCACGAAGAACGCCACCGGCCCGATCAGCACCGCGACATAGCCGTACACCGCCACCAACTGGCCGACGGTGAGCTGCCCCTGGGCCGTGAGGCGGGCGGCGAGCCAGGTGACCACGGCGAGGAACAGCGTGGGCAGGCCCACCCCGAGCGCCTGCACCCAGCTGGCCGCCGCGCCCACCCGGTAGCCCTGCGCCCGCAGCCGCTGCGAGTCCGCGCGGAAGGCGTCCGCGAACAGCCCCTTGCCGCCGAGGCCGTTGAGGACGCGCAGGCCGCCCGCGAGGTCGCCGATGCGCGCGGCGAGCACCCCCTGCCGTTCCCGGTACTCGCTCTCCGCGCCCTGCAGCCGCAGCGTGAGCGGCCCGGTGAGCAGCGCGATCACCGGCGCCCCGAGCAGCACCACCACGGCGAGCGACACCGACTCGCTCACCAGCAGCCCGGCCACCACCGCGTACACCACGACCGAGCCGACGCCCGGTCCGACCACTGTGAGGGCCTGCGCCAGGGTCTGCACGTCGCCGACCCCGATCGTCACCACCTCACCGGCCCCGGCCCGGCGCGCCAGCGCGGCCCCCAGCCGCATCACATGCGCCACGACCACCTTGACCGTACGGAAGTTGGCGTCCATCCGCGCCCGGGTCATCATCCGGTGCCGCATGATGCTCAGCCAGGCGTTCACCGCCCCGACCACGAACATGGCGACCGTCCAGCCGGCCAGCACACCCGTGCGCCCCGGCACCAGGCCGTCGTCCACGGCCCGCGCCATCATGTACGGCTGCGCGGCCATCAGCACCATCCAGGTGCTGCCCAGCAGCGCGGCGGCCAGCGACCGCCCCGGCTGGCACCGCACCAGCCACCACAGGTACCACCAGCCGCCGCGGATGTCGGGCGTGCCCGGATCCTCGTACGCGTCGATCATGCGGCCCCCGATCGGCTCGGCCCGGCCGGGACCCGGCGGCCCGACGGCAAACCTCGAAGCTATCGAGGGTGAGGACGATCGCTCCAGCGAATAAAGCGAACAAAGCGGGGGAGCTAGCCGAGGATGCCCCGGTCGTACCCCACCGCCACCGCCGCCGCACGGTCGTTGACGCCCAGCTTGGCGTACAGATGGGTCAGATGCGTCTTCACCGTCGCCTCGCTGATGAACAGCTCGCGGGCGATCTCGCGGTTGGACGTGCCCCGGGCGACCAGCGCCAGCACCTCGCGTTCGCGGGCGGACAGCGGTTCGTTGCCGGGGGAGCGGACCGCCTGGACCAGCCGGGAGGCGACGGCGGGGGAGAGGACCGTACGGCCCTCGGCGGCCGCGCGCACGGCGTTGAACAGCTCGTCGCGCGGGGCGTCCTTGAGGAGGTAGCCGGTCGCGCCCGCCTCGATCGCGGGGAGGGTGTCGGAGTCGGTGTCGTAGGTGGTGAGGACCAGCACCTTCGCGCGGGCCCCGCGCCGGGCCAGCTCGCGGATGGCGGCCACGCCGGAACCGCCGGGCATGCGCAGGTCCATGAGGACCACGTCGGGGTCCAGCGCCGCCGCCCGCTCCACCGCCTCGCCGCCGTCGGCGGCCTCGCCGAGCACCCGGAAGCCCGGCGCGGATTCGAACATGCCGCGCAGGCCGTCCCGGACGACCGGATGGTCGTCGACGATCAGCAGCGAGATGGGGGAGTCAGCGGTCATCGCGGACCAACGGTACGCGAGCCGACAGCGCGGTGCCGTGGCCGGACTCCGACTCCACGGTGAGGGAGCCCGCGATGCGCTCGGCGCGGGCCCGCATGCCGGCCAGGCCGAAGCCGCCGGTCCGGGTGCGGGCCGGGACGACGGCCGGATCGAAACCGGTGCCGTCGTCGCGGATGTCGAGGGTGACCTCGTCGCCCATGAAGGACAGCGTGACCCCGACCCGGGTCGCGCGGGCGTGCCGGGCCGCGTTGGACAGCGCCTCCTGGGCGATGCGCAGCAGGGTCGCCGACACCTCGTCGTGCAGTTGCTCTGCGGTGCCGGTGACCGTGAACTCGGCGCGTGTCGCGGTGCGTTCGCCCCATTCCCCGACCGTCTTCTTCAGCGCCTCGGGCAGCCCGCCGGAGGCCAGCTCGACCGGGGCCAGGTTGTGCACCGAACGGCGGGCCTCGCCGAGGCTGTGCCGGGCGAGGCCGGAGGCGCGCTCCAGATGGGTGCGGGCGGTGGGCAGGTCGGGGGCGTTCGCCACCACCTGGAGCTGGGCGATGATCCCGGTCAGGCCCTGCGCGATGGTGTCGTGGATCTCGGCGGCGAGCCGGCGCCGTTCGTCGGCGACGCCCGCCTCCCGTGCCTGGACGAGGAGTTGCTCGTGCAGGGCCGCGTTCTCGTCCAGGGCCTGCTGCAACGCCGTGTTGGTGCGCTCCAGTTCGGCGATGGTCTCGGCCTGCACGCCGAGGCGTGCCTGCTCCTGCTCGGCGAACCGGGTGAACACGCCGACCATGCCCATGTTGACGCCGAGCACGAGGAAGAAGCCGAGCCACAGGATCAGCCCGTGCGGCGGCATGCCGCCCATCTCGCTGCCCGACATGGTGACCGCGGTCAGGAAGAGACCGGGCATCACCAGCCGGCGCGGCAGCTCGCGGACGGCGGTGTAGTAGCCGATCACGGCGTAGAAGGCGAAGAACGGGTTGAGAACGTTGAGTGCGAAGCCGATGGCCCAGCGCAGGAAGTAGAGGCAGGCGCCGGTCCGGCTCGGGCCCGGCCGCCTCCGCTTCATCCGCCCCCAGTACACCTGGAGTACGGCGCCCGCGGCCACGAGCGCTCCCGCGACGGCCATCGCGGTGTGGCTCATGCCGACCGGGCGGGCGGACAGCGCCCCGGCGACGACACCGGCGGCCATCAGCGCGTAGGGTCCCCAGCTGTCGAAGCAGGCCCGGGGCATCGGCGGCACGGCGTCGGTCATGGCATCAGTGTCCTGCACGGCTCGTTCGCTCCTCTCCGCCCGGCCACCGGTCACTCCCAGCGGAACCAGCGCGCCGCCGCCGCCGTCAGCAGCACCGTCCACGCCGCGAGCACGCCGAGGTGTTCCCAGCCGGGCCAGTGGCCAGCGGCCGCCTCGTTCAGGGCGCGGGCCGCCGCGCCGAACGGGGTCAGGCCGACCACCCGGGCCAGGGTGTGCGGCATCTGCTGCACCGGCAGCCACACGCCCGCGCAGAACATCATCGGGAAGAACACGGCCGAGCCGATCGCCGCGGCGATCTTCGTGGTGCGCGACACCGCGGAGACGACGGAACCGAGGGCGAGGGCCGCCGCGGTCGCGAGGAGCAGCGCCAGCAGGTAGCCGCCCGCCTGCTCCGGCAGCTTCACGTCGAAGGCGATCCGGCCCACGGCGAGCGCGAGCAGCGCCGAGCCCAGCGCCACCGTGCCCTGCACGGCCATCTGCGCGGACAGCAGGGCGGAGGGCCGTACCGGGGTGAGCCGCATCCGGCGCAGGATGCCCCGCTCCCGGTGGCCGGTCAGGGCCTGGGGCAGCGACTGCACACCCGACATGATCAGCGCGATCAGTACGGCGATGGGCACATAGGCGTCGACCGGCCGCAGCCCGCCGAGGGACTTGTCGGCCTCCCGGAACGACGGGATCGAACCGAGGATCACCAGGAGCAGCGTCGGGAACAGGAAGATCCAGAAGACGGCTCCGGGCTCGCGGCGGAACAGACGGAACTCGGTGCGCAGGACGGCGGTGTTCATGCCGTGGCCTCCTTGGTCAGGTCGAGGAACGCGTCGTCGAGGGTGGCGTCCAGGACACGGAGCTGATGGGCGGTGACGCGGTGCCGGGCGAGCAGGGTGATGACGGCGTTGACCGTCTCGTCGGTGCCGGAGAGCGTGATCCGGCCGTCCTTGCGCTCGATCGAGGCCAGCGCCGGGAGAGCGGCGAGGTCCTGGTCGTCCAGCGGGGCCGACGGGGTGAAGCTGATGACGGTGGCGCCCGCCGAGCGGCGGATCAGCCCGGCCGGCGTGTCCAGGGCGGCCACCCGCCCCTTGTCGATGACCGCGATGCGGTCGCACAGACGCTGCGCCTCCTCCATGAAGTGGGTGACGAGCAGCACGGTGACCCCGCTGTCCCGGACCTCCTCGATGAGCCGCCAGGTGTCGCGGCGGGCACGCGGGTCCAGGCCGGTGGTCAGCTCGTCCAGGACGACGACGCGCGGACCGCCGATGAGGGCCAGCGCGATGAACAGCCGCTGCCGCTGACCCCCCGACAGCTTGGCGAACCGGGTGGACAGCTTGTCGGTCAGGCCGAGGCGCTCCGCGAGGGGACGCCAGTCGGCGGGCCGCGGATAGAAGGCCGCGTACAGCTCCAGCGCCTCGCGCACGGTGAGTTTCGGCTGGAGTTCGCTCTGCTGGAGCTGGGCGCCGAGGAGCCCGGCGACCTTCTCGTGGTCCGCGACGGGGTCGAGCCCCGCGACCCGGACCCGGCCGGCGTCGGGCTCCCGCAGCCCCTCGACGCACTCGACGGTGGTGGTCTTGCCGGCGCCGTTCGGGCCGAGGATCCCGAAGATCTCGCCCTCCTCGACGGCGAAGGAGACGCCGTCGACGACGGCCCGGCCGCCGTAGGACTTGCGCAGATCGGTGACTTCGATGACGGATGGCATGCTCCGAGGGTCCCGGCCGGGCGAGATCCGGCACATCGCCCGGCCCGCTCGAAGCGGCATCGTCCGATCGGTTGACGCCGGCCTACGACCCCCTCGTACGGTCCCTCGAACGCGCAGGTCGTAGGACCAGCGGCGGACCGGGGTCCGGCCAAAACCCGGTGGGCGATGTCAGTGCCGGTCCGTACGCTCGCCAGTGATGCCCACGACACGTGCAACCACCGAGGACCGTTCCGCCGTACGCACCCTGCTGCGCCTGTGGCCGTACGTCCGGCCCGTACGCGCCCGGCTGTTCACCGCGGCCTTCGTCGCGGTCGTCGCCTCCTGCGCGGGGCTGGTCATCCCGCTCGTCCTGAAGTGGATGGTGGACGGGCCGGTCGCCCACCGGGACCCCGCCGGGGTCTGGCTCGGCGCCCTGTACCTCTTCCTCCTAGGGATCGCCGAGGCGGTCCTGTTCGGCATACGGCGGTGGCTGGTGGCCCGGCCGCTGTCGCGTGTCGAGGCGGAGATGCGGGCGGCCCTCTACCGGCGGCTGCAGCGGCTGCCCGTCGCCTTCCACGACCGCTGGGCGTCGGGCCAGTTGCTCTCACGGGCCACCACCGACCTGATGCTGCTGCGCATGTTCCTCGCCTTCCCGCTGACGTTCCTGCTGGTCAACGGAGTCACCATCCTCGTCGGCGTGGTCATCATGCTGATGCAGGACCGGGTGCTCGGCCTGGTCGTCCTGGGGCCCGCCGTCCCGGTGCTGTGGACGTGCGTGGTGTTCGAACGGCGCTACGCGCAGGTGGCGCGGCGCGCGCAGGACCAGGTCGGCGACCTGACGACGCTGCTCGAGGAGAGCGTGCTCGGCATCCGCATCATCAAGGGCTTCGGCCGGCACCGCAGCCAGGCCCGCGCCTTCCGCGACATGTCCGGCACCCTGCGCGGCACCGAGCTGCGCAAGGCGCGGCTGCTCGCGACCATCTGGGGCGTCATCGTGACGCTGCCGGAGCTGGCGATCGGGGCGGCGCTGGTGCTCGGGGCGGTCCGGGTGGCCGACGGCGACCTGTCCACGGGCACCCTGGTCGCCTTCCTGAGCACGGCGCTCGCCCTGCGCTGGCCGGTGGACTCCATCGGCTTCCTGCTCGCGATGAGCCAGGAGGCGGCGACGGCGACCGAGCGGTACTTCGAGGCGATGGACGAGCTGCCGGAGGACGGGCCGGCCGGGGACGGGCCACGCGGCACGGCGCGCGAGGGCGCGCACCGGCC
>NZ_JBSGDB010000467.1:0-6797 GCF_053602155.1 Streptomyces sp. NPDC004561 | reverse complement strand
AGCGCACTTGACTGGGGGTCAAGGGGTCGCAGGTTCAAATCCTGTCGTCCCGACTCGCGAGTTCCGCGGGTCAGGGTCGTGTCGGAGGATTCCGGCACGACCCTTTCGTCGTTCAGGCCTGCTGCTGCTGCTGCTGCTGCCGGCGGCGGCCCGCCATCAGCGCGTAGACGATGATCCCGACGAACAGGAACAGCACGCCCTGGTACACCGCCGCGTAGCCGGCGCCCGCCATCAGCCAGACCGAGAAGACGGCCGCCACCGCGGTGATCACCGAGTCACGCACCAGCCGCGCCCGGTCGACCTCGCGGCCGGAGGCGAGGTGGAAGATCTGCGCGGCGGCGGCCAGCAGGTACGGCACCGTCGCGGTGAACGTGGTCACGAGGACCAGGATCTCGAAGACCTTCCCGGACCCCGACATGTAGTTGTAGACGGTGAGCAGGGAGGCGAGGACCACCGTGACGCCGACGCCGACCGTCGGCACGCCCCGGCGGCGACGCGCGAAGGCGGCCGGGAAGAGGCCGTCCTGTGCGGCGGCGTACGGGGTCTGGGCGCTCAGCAGCGTCCAGCCGTTGAGGCAGCCGGTCATCGACACCAGTGCCGCGAGCGCCACGGCCCAGCCGCCCCAGCTCCCGCCGAACATCGCGTTCACGGCGTCCGAGAAGGGCGCGGTGGAGTGCACCAGACGGTCGTGCCGCACCGTGCCGAAGACGGACAGCGTGCCCAGCAGGTACACCAGCGCGGCGCCCGCGGTGCCGATGACGGTGGCGCGCCCCACGTTGCGGCGGGCGTCGCGGACCTCGCCCGCGCTGACCGCGGCGGACTCCACCCCGAGGTAGGAGAAGAGCAGCAGGGCGGCGGAGGCGGACACCGCGCCGATCGCGCCGTGACCGCTGGTGTTGAACGGCCCGAGCCTGGAGGGGTCGAAGAAGAACAGCCCGCCGACCGCGACGAGCAGCAGCGGCACGAACTTCAGCACCGTGGAGACCAGTTGGACGGCGCCGACGTAGCGGGTGCCGGCGAAGTTGGCGAGCGCGGGCAGCCACTGCAGCACCAGGGCCGCCAGACAGGCCGTCCAGCGGTGGCCGCCGACCGGGATCAGCACGTCCAGGTAGCCGACGGCGGCCACGGCGAGCGCGGCGTTCGACACCCAGGTGGTGATCCAGTACGCCCAGGCCGCGAGGAAGCCCGCGAAGTCGCCGAACGCCTCGCGGGCGTAGACGTAGGGCCCGCCGGTGCGGGGGTCGCGCGAGGCGAGCCGGCCGAACACCAGGGCCAGGGCGATCGCGCCGACGGTGAGCACGCCGAAGGCGACCAGGCTGACCGTGCCGAAGGGCGCGATGGAGGCGGGGAGCAGGAAGATGCCGCCGCCGATGATGTTGCCCATGACCAGGGCGGTCGCCACGGGCAGTCCGAACCGTCGGGCGTGCCGGCTGGGGGAGCCGTGGGGGTCCTCGACGGAGGCCGGGTGGGTCTCCGAGGGGGCCGGAGCCGACGGCGGGGCGACGTGCATGGGTGGTGCTGCCTCTCATCGAACTGGTGTCCCAGGATCGCCGGGACTGGGCCATGGTCGGGGATGTCCCCACCTGTCGCAAAATCGCCGCTTCTTGTGTGGCGCCGGCCCGTCGATTGCGTAAAAAGTGCGCTGGTGCGACCTTTGCGCCGCGAAATGTCCGGTGCACACCGACCGGTCCCCGCTAGCTGGCGAAACCTTTCACTGCAGCGGGCTCGTCAGCTGATCCGGGCCGGTGAACAATGTGACCAAAGAGGCGGACCCGGGCCCGGGAGGCCGTATGAGCACACCAGCGGAGCCGAGGGTGTCCGGGCTGGAGGTCCGGTCCATCGACTACGTCCCCCTGGACGAGCGGCACGGCAAACTGTGGCACCTGGGTCCCCTGTGGTTCATGTCCAACGCCCAGATCGCCACCCTCGCCGTGGGGCTGATCAGCATCACCGGGGGCGGCAACCTCATCTGGTCGCTGCTGGCCATCGTCGCCGGCACCGTCGTCGGCACCTTCTTCATGGCCTTCCACTCGGCCCAGGGACCCCAGCTGGGCCTGCCGCAGATGATCCAGTCGCGGCCCCAGTTCGGCTACGTCGGCGCCCTGCTCGTGTGGCTCTTCGCCTATGTGCAGTACGCGGGGTTCAACGTCTTCAACAGCATCCTGGCCGCCGACGCCCTGCACACCACGCTGCACGGCGGAGTGAAGCTGTGGGTCGTCGTGGTCACCGCCGTCGCGCTCGTCGTCGCGCTGGTGGGCTACGACATCATCCACAAGGCCGAGCGGTTCCTGACGTACGCCTTCCTGGTCATCTTCGGGATCTTCACGGTCGGCGTCCTGGTCACCCTGCACTACCCGGCGGGCTCCTTCGACCTGAGCGCCTTCCGCTGGACGCCGTTCCTCGCCCAGTTCGGCGTGGTCGCCGGCTACCAGATCAGCTGGGCCATCTACGTCTCGGACTACTCCCGCTACCTCCCGCCCGACGTGACCGTCCGCAAGACCTTCTACTGGACGTACTTCGGCTCCGCGCTCGGCGGCATCTGGCTGATGGTGCTCGGGGCGCTGCTGGCGGCCTGGGCGGGCTCCGGCTTCGAGACCATCCGCTCCATCAACGCCGCCGGCGACAGGGTGTTCGACGGCTTCGGCGCGATCGTGCTGCTCTTCGCCGCCCTGGGCCTGGTCTCCGTCACCGCGCTCAACATGTACGGCGGTTCCCTGACGCTGATCAGCGGCATCGACTCGTTCAAGCGGGTGCGCCCGACGCTGGCCGTCCGTCTGCTCACCCTCGGCGTCACCGCGGCGCTCTCCCTGTTCGGCGCGCTCGCCGCGACCGCGCACTTCCTGGCGAACTTCAACGACTTCCTGCTGCTGGTGCTCTACCTCTTCATCCCGTGGACCGCGGTGAACCTCATGGACTACTACGTCGTGCGCCGAGGCCACTACGCCGTCGCCGAGATCTTCAACCCCCACGGCATCTACGGCCGCTGGGGATGGCACGGCATCGTCTCCTACGTGGCCGGCTTCGCCGCCATGATCCCGTTCTTCTCCGTCGGCACCCTGTACGTCGGCCCCGCCGCGAAGGCGCTCGGGGGCGCGGACATCTCCCTGTTCATCGGGCTGCCGGTCTCGGCGGCCCTGTACTGGTGGCTGACCCGCTCCGTCGACGTCGACGCCGAGGCCCGCCTCGCCCAGGTGGAGGCGGAGGAACTGGAGAACGCGGCGCACGCGCACCAGGAACCCTGAGCCGGGCCCTGGCCGGGGTTCAGTCGCCCGCCGCCCACAGGCTCCGGACATGCCCCAGATGCCGGGTCATGACGGCGTGCACGGCCTGCTCGTCGCGCTCCAGCAGCGCGTCCAGGAGCTCCAGGTGCTCCTCGGCGGAGGACAGCAGCCGGCCCGCCTCCACCAGCGCGGTCAGTCCGTACAGCCGGGAGCGGCCGCGCAGGTCGGCGACCACCTCGACCAGGTGGGCGTTGCCCGCGAGGGCGAGCAGACCGAGGTGGAAGCGGGTGTCGGCCTCCACGTAGGCGATGAGGTCGCCCGCGGCCGCCGCGGCGACGATCTCCCGGGCCGCCGGGCGCAGCGCCTCCAGGGAGACCCGGTCCGCCGTGCGCGCCAGCCCGGCGACGGTGGGGATCTCGATGAGCGCGCGGATGTGCGTGTACTCGTCCAGCTGCCGGTCGGAGACGGCGGTGACCCGGAAGCCCTTGTTCGGCACCGTGTCGACCAGGCCCTCCTTGGCCAGGTCCAGCATCGCCTCCCGCACCGGCGTCGCCGAGACGCCGAAGCGCGCCGCGAGGGAGGGCGCCGAGTAGACCTCGCCCGGCCGCAGCTCGCCCGCGATGAGTGCGGCGCGCAGGGCGTCGGCGACGCGCTCGCGGTAGCTGCTCCGCCGGCCGCCCAGGCGGGGGAGGGACGTGGGTGCCTCCCCGGGCTGCGGCTTCTGTGCCATGTCACGCATCACGCGAGTCTAGAGGATGAACCCTTCCGGGAACGGATCGGTGGGGTCCAGCAGGTACTGCGCGGTACCGGTGACCCACGCCCGGCCGGTGAAACTCGGCAGCACGGCCGGGACTCCGGCGACCTCCGTCGTGTCCAGCAGCCGCCCGGTGAAGCGGGTGCCGATGAAGGACTCGTTCACGAACTCGGTGTGCAGCGGGAGTTGGCCGCGCGCGTGGAGCTGCGCCATGCGCGCGCTCGTTCCCGTGCCGCAGGGGGAGCGGTCGAACCAGCCCGGGTGGATGACCATCGCGTGCCGTGAGTGCCGGGCGGTGGCGCCGGGCGCGTGGAGGTGGACGTGGTGGCAGCCGTGGATGGACGGGTCCGCCGGATGCACCGGCTCCGCCTCGGCGTTGATCGCCTCCATCAGCGCAAGGCCGGCCGCCAGGATGTCGTCCTTGCGGGAGCGGTCGAAGGGCAGGCCGAACGCGTCGAGGGGGAGGATCGCGTAGAAGTTGCCGCCGTAGGCGAGGTCGTAGGTGACCGTACGGCCGTCGGGAAGGGTGATCCGGCGGTCCAGAGCGACGGCGAAGGACGGGACGTTGCGCAGGGTCACGTCGCGCGCGGCGCCGTTCTCCACCGCCACCTCGGCGACCACCACCCCCGCCGGGGTGTCGAGCCGGATCGTGGTCACCGGCTCCACGACCTCCACCATCCCGGTCTCCACCAGCACGGTCGCCACCCCGATCGTGCCGTGCCCGCACATCGGCAGATAGCCGGACACCTCGATGTAGATGACGCCCCAGTCGCAGTCCGGGCGGCTCGGCGGCTGCAGGATCGCGCCGCTCATCGCGGAGTGGCCGCGCGGCTCGTTCATCAGCAACCGCTTGACGTGGTCGCGGTGTCGGCGGAACCACAGCCGCCGGTCGTTCATGGTCGCACCGGGCACGGTGCCGATCCCGCCGGTGATCACCCGGGTCGGCATGCCCTCGGTGTGCGAGTCGACGGCGTGCAGGACGAGCTTGCTGCGCATGATCCGGCTCCCTTGTGCGCGTTATGCGAGACCCGCGGCGACGGCCTTCTCGGTGGCCGCCCTGACCGCGGCCTCCTGCTCGGGCAGCAGCGGCACGCGCGGCGGGCGGACCGGGCCGCCGTACCGGCCGACGACATCCATGGACAGCTTGATCGCCTGCACGAACTCCACCCGTGAGTCCCAGCGCAGCAGCGGGTGCAGCTGCCGGTAGAGGGGGACGGCGGTGCCCAGATCACCGGCCACCGCCGCCCGGTACAGCTCCGCCGAGGCCCGCGGCAGCGCGTTCGGGTACCCGGCCACCCAGCCCTTGGCGCCCGCCACCGCCAGCTCCAGCAGGACGTCGTCGGCGCCTGCCAGCAGGTCGAGTTCCGGGGCGAGTTCCGCGATCCGGTAGGCCCGGCGGACATCGCCGGAGAACTCCTTGACGGCGTGGACGGCCCCCTCGCCGTGCAGCCGGGCGAGGAGTTCGGGCACCAGGTCGACCTTGGTGTCGATCGGGTTGTTGTACGCCACCACCGGCAGCCCCGACCTCGCGACCTCCGCGTAGTGGGCGAGGACGGAACGCTCGTCCGCGCGGTAGGCGTTGGGCGGCAGCAGCATCACCGACGCGCAGCCGGCCTCGCCCGCCTGCTCGGCCCAGCGCCGGGCCTCGGCCGCGCCGTAGGCGGCGACGCCCGGCATCACCCGTTCGCCGCCGATCGCGGCGACGGCGGTCTCCACCACGCGGGCGCGCTCCTCGGGGGTGAGCGTCTGGTACTCGCCGAGGGAGCCGTTCGGCACGACGCCGTCGCAGCCGTTCGCCACCAGCCAGGCGCAGTGCTCGGCGTAGCGGTCGTGGTCGACGGAGAGGTCGTCGCGCAGAGGGAGCGCGGTGGCGACGAGCAAGCCGCGCCAGGGACGGTGCTGCGGTCGGGCCATGAGTGATCCCCAATCGGTAGTGTGTGACATGTTACTGAGCGGCGCCGGCTCGCCGGGTCAGTCCGGTTCCCGCTCCGGGAGTTCGGCCAGTACGCCGAGCGGCACCGGACGCGCGAACGGCCGGCGTCCGGGAGCGAGCGGGCAGCCGGCCAGTCCCGCCACCGCGGGCGCGCACATCCGGCCCTGGCACCAGCCCATCCCGGCCCGGGTGAGCAGCTTCACGGTGCGCAGGTCCGCGGCGCCGAGCGTGCCGACGGCCGTACGGACCTCCCCGGCGGTGACCTCCTCGCAGCGGCACACCACCGTGTCGTCCGGGACGCCGTCGGCCCAGTCCGCGGGCGGTGCGTACACCGTGTCGAGCGCCGCGAAGAACTCCCGCTGCCCGGAGCGTTTCCGGGCGAGGCCGGCCCAGCCGCGCGGGTCGGGCGCGGCGCCGCGCAGCCGGGCGGCGATCGAGCGGCCCGCGAGCCGGCCCTCGGTGAGCGCGAGGTCCGCTCCGCCGATGCCGGTGGCCTCACCGGCGGCCCAGACGCCGGGCACGTCCGTGCGCTGCTCGTCGTCGACGCGCACGGCCGTCCCCGCCAGGGTGCAGCCGAGGGTCTCGGCGAGGTCGGTGTGCGGCAGCATGCCGTGTCCCACGGCGAGCGTGTCGCAGGGGATGCGCCGGGCGCTGCCGGGCCTGGTCCGGCCGGTTCCGTCCAGCGCGGCGACGGTGACCGCCGTCAGCCGGTCGGCGCCGTGCGCCGCCACCACGGTGTGCCGGGACAGCGTCCGCACCCGGTGCCGCAGCAACCGGCCCGCGTACCAGGCGCCCTCGGCCAGCTTGCCGGGCCGCGCGACAAGGGCCAGTCCGCCGGCCGCCAGGGCCCGGCGCGGGCGCCGGTAGACGGCGAGGCCGAGGGCGGTGG
>NZ_JBSGDB010000466.1:0-6824 GCF_053602155.1 Streptomyces sp. NPDC004561 | reverse complement strand
CCCGACGGCGCCGGGGTCCGTTCGTGCAGCACAGGTGCACGAACGGATCCCGGCACGTCGTCGGATCGGGCAGTGCCCAGGAAGCGCCGGCCATGCACACTGCAGCACCCGTCACCATGCCCGTGGCCGGATCCGGGGCGGGCCCCGCGGCCAGTTCTTCGCCCCGGACGCGGCATGCCCGTGTCTCCCCTCTGGCCGCGTTCCGGATGTTCTGGCCGCTGGTCAGCGTCAATCGGGTGGCCGTACTGGTGTCCACCGCGCTGCTAGTGACCTCCGCCGGATGCGACGCGGGCGCGATCGGGATCGTCGGCGTTCTCACCGACGACGTGCTCACGCCCGGCGACCTCGCCGCCTTCTGGAGGCCCGCCGCCCTCTGGCTGGGACTCGCATTGGCCGGCGCGCTTACCTCCACGGCGGGCGGCTACCTCGCCGGCTGGACCAGCGAGCACTTCCTGCTCGGCCTGCGCGATCGGGTCTTTCAGCACCTCCAACGGGTCCCGCCCGACGCCCTGGACCGCTTCGGCACCGGCGACCTGGTCTCCCGGCTGACCGGCGACATCGAGACCGTCGAGTCGCTGGTCGCCTCCGCGCCCGTCGAACTGATCACCTCCGCCGTCGGTGCGGTGGTGTTCGCCACGGCGGCCTTCTGGACCAGCTGGCAGCTGGCCCTGATCACCCTGGCCGCCGCCCCGCTGATCTGGTTCGGGGCCCGCGTGTTCGGCGCCCTGATGCGCTCCGCCACCCGTGCCGAACGCGACAGCAATGGCCGCCTGGCCTCCCTGCTGGAGGAGAGCCTGGCCAACATGCCCCTGGTGCAGGCCTACGGCCGGCAGCAGGTCGAGCACAGCAAGGTGCATCGCGAAGGACGCAACTGGATGCGCGCCGGACTGCGGCAGATCCGGCTGTCGTCGGTGTACGGGCCGATGGGCGAACTACTCGAGACACTCAGCGTGCTGGCCGTGATCGGCGCTGGAGCCTGGCAGATCTCCCAACACCACCTCAGCGTCGGCGGCCTGCTCTCCTTCGCCGCCTTCCTCGGCTATCTCCATCCCAAACTCCAGGAGCTCGGCGAGCTCGTCGTCAGCGCCTCCTCCGCCACCGCCGCCTGCGAACGCCTCATCGAGATCCTGCGCACCGGCCCCCTACCCGAGACCGCACCCCGCGAGAACGTCCCACCGCTCGCCGAACCGGTCCGCGGCGCTGTCACCTTCCAGGACGTCGGCTTCTCGTATGCCGGCAGCGGACGCCCCGTGCTGGAACGGGTGCGGCTGGACATCGCACCCGGCCTGCTCGTCGCGGTCACCGGACCCAGCGGCACCGGCAAGTCCACCCTCGGCAAGCTGCTGCTGCGGTTCCACGAGCCCTCCCGGGGCCGCATCCTGCTCGACGGCC
Organism: Streptomyces sp. NPDC004561; assembly: GCF_053602155.1. Classification (NCBI taxonomy): domain Bacteria; kingdom Bacillati; phylum Actinomycetota; class Actinomycetes; order Kitasatosporales; family Streptomycetaceae; genus Streptomyces; species Streptomyces sp. NPDC004561. The sequence goes on along the minus strand of NZ_JBSGDB010000466.1, from coordinate 5,432 downwards.
GGGACATCGCCGAACTCCCCATCGAGGAGGTGCGCCGCCACATCACCCTGCTCGCCCAGGACAGCATGCTCTTCGACGGCACGGTCCGCGACAACATCGCCTACGGCCGCCCGGACGCCACAGAGGCCGAGGTGCTCGCCGCCGCCGTCGCGGCCGACGCCCATGACTTCGTCAGCGCGCTGCCCGAGGGCTACGACACCCCGGTCGGCAAACGGGGCAACAACCTATCCGGCGGCCAGCGCCGCAGGATCGCACTCGCCCGCGCCATGCTCCGCACCGCGCCCGTGCTGATCCTCGACGAGCCCACCGCCGGACTCGACGATGCCTCCACCACGCGCATCATGGCACCGCTGCGCCGACTCACCGCCGGGCGAACAACCTTTCTCATCACCCACGACCTGCGCCTGACGGCCCAGGCCGACCTCGTCCTCCATCTCACCGACGGCACCGCAGTCATCACGACCCCGGACCAGTCACCGACAACAAGCGTGCAACCGGAGAACGAGGCGGCCTGAGAGCCGACAGTTGTCGAAGTCTGCGGGTGCGGATAAATCATCCACCCAGGTGGAGGCCTTGATCGACTGACCTCTCAGTCCGCGCTCGCCGACAACTCCAATGTCTTCACGTCTACAGACGCGGACGGCATCATGATCTGTCGTGCTGCTGCGCCTGACCTACCTCGATGCGACCACCTCCCCGTCGCTCCTGCGCCTGCTGCCGACGAGCGACCGGGACAAAGACATCGAGATCCTTGCCCTGCGGCATCAACTGCTCATACTGCAACACCAGGTCAGCAAGCCCACGTTCACAGACATCGACCGCGCTGTCCTCGCCGGCCTGCTCCACCAACTGCCGAGGCAGAAGCTGCGCCAGCTCCTGCTGCTGGTAGGCCCGGACACAATCATGCGTTGGCATCGCAAACCTGCTCGAGCGATGACATGCCGCCACCGCGTGCCAAAGCGGCGCGGACACCCACCCACGGTCCGCTCCATCCGCGCCCTGGTCCTGCGCCTGGCTCACGAGAATTCCGCCGAACTGTTCCTGATGGCGTCGGACCCGGCCCAGTCGAGCACCTGGGTGCAGCCGCGCGCCTTCGCGGCGGCCAAGGCGGGCGGACAGGGCCCTGGCACCCGCGCCCTACACCGCATCGGCCGCCGACTGAAGGTGGCGTCACGGTCGTCAGCCGTGGAGAAGGGGGCGACCGTTCTTACCGACGCCCATGAATGGTGTACGGCCCAACCACGCGAATCGGCTCGTGGTGCGCAGCTCGCGTGGCTGTAAGGAGGGAATGCTGCTGGAAACCCGTGACCGAGGTTGGTAAGGAGAGCGGCGCGTCGGGCTGTTGGTTCGTGCGCTAACCTTCCTCCGCTATTCCAGGATTCGAACCTTTGACAACAGAAGCGGTGGGCGTCATGCATGGCATGCGATTCCGTACGGCTGTGGCGACAGTGGCCGTCGCGGCGGCCTTGGGCTCGGTCTCCGCCTGCGGGAGTGGTGGCGGGGGATCCGCATCCGCGGCGGGTCGGCACACGCCCCCTGCGCAGGCGCGGGTCGCCGTGTCACCGATGGCCTACCTCGTCAAGGCAGAGGAAGCCACCGCCAAGGAGCATTCGGCCAAAGTCGATGAGACCATTACGGTTGGCACCATCAAGCAGACGCACGTGTCCGGCGCCATGGACTGGGCCAGGGGCGCCCAGGGCAACTTCACGGTGGTAATCAAGTCGTCGGTGCCGACGCCGATACCCACCAGCCGGTTCAAGCTCCGCAGCGACGCCATGTATATGAGTACACCGCCGAAGTATGTGACGCTGCTGGGCGGCAAGCACTGGACGAAGACGCCTTTCGCGCTCCTCGCCGCCCAAGGCGCGGCGGGGAAGGCTCAGGTCGACATGATGCAGCAGGCCAACCCGACACTGTCTGTGCGGATGCTGATCTCCAGTGGCGACGTGCACAGGGTGGGCCAGGAGAACGTCCGAGGGGTGCCCGCGACCCACTACTCGGGCACGCTGGACGCGGCCAAGATCACGGCCATCCGAAGTCGGGGGCTGTCGCCCGACGACGTGAAGTTCCTCAAGCAGGAGTTCGCGGCGCAAGGCATCACGAACGCCCACATCGACGTCTGGCTCAACAGCGACAACCTGCTCGTGGAGAAGCGGGAGCAGATGCAGACGGCCACCGGCGAGCGGACAGCGACCGTCTACTACTCCGACTACGGCGTCACGGTGGACCTGTCGACTCCCCCGGTCTCCGACACCTTTGTCCTCACCTCAATGACCGGAACGAAATCCGGCGCGGCCTGATCATCGGAGCCGGAACCCGTGCTGACGTGCGAGATAACCAACGGATCACATGGCAGCACAGGAGCGTCGGCCCGTAGATGGCATGCCCGAGTGGAAACGACGGACGCGGCGCCAGATGATCAAGGCTAATACTCAAGATCGACCTGGAGCCGCGTCCGCGTGCCATCTCCTCTGATCAGCGTCCTCCGAGTTCGCTCTGGGACAGGCAACGCGAGACCCTGGACACTGCCCTCAACCCAGCCGCACCCGCCTCGGTACTGCTGCGGCTGCTCGATGTCGCAGAAGACGAACGGCTCCCCGGCGTCGGCTGGCTGATCACCCGTGAACTGCCTGACGAAGTCGTCGAAGCGTGGATCTCCCATCCCGAGCCGCGCGTGCGCAAGCAGCTCGCAGAGCGCTGGACACTCACTGCCGAGCAGCGAGAACGGCTCTTCGTCGAACCCGAACCCCGGTTGCGATGGATCTTCACCACCTGTGCGGTGGACGGAAGGTCGCCCCTGGCCGAGGCCTCGTTCGCGCAACTCGTCGCAGCGCGAAGGTGAGAGCCGAGGTGGCACTACATCGGGCATCACGATCGCGTACGACAACGCAACGAGGAACGCGACGGTCAGGTCGAGGCCCTCGATTCCGTACCACTATAAGGAGTGTTGGAGGGTGAGTTGACGGCTGTCGATACGGGCCTCGTTGCGCAAGGCAGACTCGACCTCTGAGCCATCTGTCAGCGCACACCGAGAGGCGGCTGGGCCGCCCTCCTCCATACGCGGAAGCCCGCAGCACTGGGCCCCGAGTCTGTGCCGCGGCCGCTGCGGTTGTCGTCCAGCGCCGTTACAACAGTGCGGCATTCGGCGTGTCCTTCGAGAAATCGGACTCGTGCGGCTGCTCACCCCTGGGAAGGGAAACGGGGCGATCGCTGCTCCCGGAAGCCGCCCTCCCGACAGACATTGAGCAGGCGCCCGCCGACCACTGCACCGTACGATCCGCCTCGTCCGGCCTCGGCGCCTGGTCCGGAGTTCCCAGCCTTCTCGGCGCCAACCCGCAGTTGGTGCTGGGGAGTCGGTACGTGCTACGAGGCAGCACCCTGATCCCCGTGGCGGGAGGACCGACCGTCGTGGCTCAGGGCGGAGCTGCCGGGCGGTTGGCCGAGGGAGGGGAGCTGCGGGCTCCGCCGGTACCGTGTTCCCTGTGGACGGGGAGCTGAGCAACAGGGAACTCGATGAGCTGGTCGAGCAGGCCACCGTGGACGCCTACGGCGACGAGGAGCAGCTCACGGGCCTCTACACGATGCTCGCAGAGCATCTGGCCGTCCCGTTCAAGACGGTCGTTCTCGGGGTCGAGGTCACCGTGAAGAAGGTGGACCTGCTGCCCGGCAGCCAGATCGTGGCGGTCTGCACGCGCGGCAGGCACCGGCAGGCGATCGGCATTCTCGACCTTCCGTTGCCGGATCCGGCGCCCGAGGGGGCCGAGTGGATCGAGGCCTGCCGGCACTGGGGCCCGTGAAGGCACCCGGGTCAGTGGTGGCCCGACAGCGCCGGCCGGTAGCCCTGATCGGCGAGCCAGGCCCGGGCCCGGCCCTGCTGCCGCTCCGCGGAGAACAACCAGTACCGCTGCAACTGCGCTGGAGAGGTGGCCAGCATGTCCTTGAAGCGGCGGAACGCCCCTGGACCCTGGATCGCGATGCCGAGGAACCGGGCGAGGTCCGGGTCGTCGAGGGTGGTGATGAAGTCCTCCATGTCGCTGTAGGCGTCCCGCGATCCCTCGCACGGGACGTCGAGCCACCGCTCAGTGTCTTCCGGTTCCTCCTCGTCCCATGACTCCTCGGTGTCCGCGAGGCAGGCCAGCACTCACCGGTGCCCAGGTCGATACGGCCACCACCCCAGGCCGGGTCCCCTTCGAGCAGACTGGAGAGTTCCTCCAGGTCGACCGGCAGCGGCCGCAGCAGGCAGAGGGCACGGCCGCCCGCCGTGTCGAGCTGTTCGGCGAGTACCTCGTCTCCGGGCCAGCCCCGTTCGCGCAGTGCGGACGAGCACGCGGTCGCTGCCTCCCGGGCGCCGGGCAGGCCCCGGGAAACTGCTGCGGTGAGTGCGTCTCCACACTGCTGCAGCACTCCGACGGGGTCATGCGCACGCAGCAGGGCGAGCAGGGACGGGCAGTCCGCGTTGTGGCGGGCGGCGCGGAGCGCCTTCAGCGCGTGGTCGGTCCATGCCTCGGTCACGCCCGCGAGGCTACTCCCCCGAGTTCTCGGCTGCTCTCGAACAGGGGGACCTCCGCCGTGCGCTGCGAGCGCCGCCGTCTCCGGTGCGACAATGCGCTGGTGAGCACAGCGGACAGGGCCACAAGCAGGCGCAGGCGGCCGACGTTCGGCCCGGAACCGTGGCCTCATCCGGCACCGTCTTGTACCCACCACTCACCCCAGCTCGCATCCCGTCCGCCGTCGACCCACACACCGTGGAGCGGGCGTGGTCGCGGCCGCGAAACCACCCGCCTGCCCCCCGAGGACCCGTCCACCCCACTGCGCACGCTGCTGCCGGTGGGGCTACGGCCGCCGACCGCTTCGGTCGCCGTCCCGAAGACCCGACAGACGGTGAGGTACTGAAGATCTCAGGTGACGAGTAGCCCGCCAAGCCGCCTGGCGCGTCTCCTCTTACAGCGTGAGCCGTCCAGCACGCGTTGAGCCGGCGCTGCCGCTCGTCGCGGCCGGACGGAAGCTGCGATTGAAGTCCACAGCGATGTTCAGCGCGAGAAGGTTCTTTCCGCTGCCCGTCCAAGCGCGCAGCAGGATTCGGTGCTCGGCCACCGGCACTGCCTGGGGAAGCTGGAGGTTCCACGTCTGCCGCCACGGCCCTGCGGGCGGCCTGAGGTCACCCGGCAGTCTCGCGCCCACGCTCGCCAGCAGTTCGGGCAGTGCGTAGTTCCTGTCGAGCATCTTCACCGGGCCGAACTTCATGATCACGTTGCAGGTGACCCGGGTCAGGTCGACGGACGCCTTGAGGTGGCCGTTCATCTCCCAGCAGACCTGGTGTCCCAGCCACGGCAGAGCCGGGGTCAACGTGATGTCGAGGCCGTCCAGGACATAGGTACCTCGGCTCGGTCCTCATCGTGGTCTCGCTGGTGCCGTGGAACGACCCGACCATC
>NZ_JBSGDB010000465.1:0-6849 GCF_053602155.1 Streptomyces sp. NPDC004561 | reverse complement strand
GACCGGCGGCGGCGATGCCCGCACCGGACCCGACGAACAGCCCCGCGCCGATCACCCCGCCGAGGGCGATCATCAACAGATGTGCTGCTTGAGACCGTACGGCGCATCGCGAAGAACTGCGGCAGGGCCCTCTTTGTCGGCGCCGACGTCAGCGACGCGGCGCAGGTCGAGGCGGCCGTCGCCCGCGTCGCCGAGGAACTGGGCGCCCCGGCGATCCTGGTCAACAACGCGGGCGTGCTGCGCGACAACCTGCTGTTCAGGATGAGCGTCCCCGACTGGGACACGGTCATGGACGTGCACCTGCGCGGCGCCTTCCTGATGACCCGCGCCGTCCAGAAGCACATGGTCGACGCCGGGTACGGCCGGATCGTGAACCTCTCCTCGTCCTCCGCGCTCGGCAACCGAGGCCAGGCCAACTACGCGGCGGCCAAGGCCGGTCTGCAGGGCTTCACCAAGACCCTGGCCATCGAGCTGGGCCGGTTCGGCATCACCGCCAACGCCGTCGCCCCGGGCTTCATCGCCACGGAGATGACCGCCGCGACCGCCGCCCGCATGGGCATCACCTTCGAGGAGTTCCAGGAGCGCTGCGCGGCCGACATCCCGGTGCGCCGGGTCGGCACCCCCGACGACGTCGCCGAGACCGTCTCGTTCCTCACGGGCGAACGGGCCGGGTTCGTCTCCGGCCAGGTGCTGTACGTGGCCGGCGGCCCGCTCTGCTGAGCCTCCCGGGCGTACGCGAAGGGGGCCGGTGCATCCGCACCGGCCCCCTTGGGGCAGCCGCTCAGATCCCGCCGCCCGCCGCGATCAGCCCGCCGTCCACCGCCAGCGTCTGCCCGGTCACCCAGGAGGCGTCGTCCGAGGCCAGATAGGCGACGGCGGCGGCGATGTCCTCCGGGGTGCCGAGCCGGCCCAGGGCGTAGCCCGCGGCGATCTCCTGCTCCCGCTCCTCGTACAGCTTGGCCGCGAACCGGGTCTTCACCACGGCCGGGGCGACGGAGTTGACCCGGATCCGGGGGCCCAGTTCCTGGCCGAGCTGCTCGGTGAGGTGGATCAGCGCGGCCTTGCTCGCGCCGTACGCGCCGATGCCCTCGGCCGGCCGCAACCCGGCGACAGCGGTCATGTTGACGACCGCACCGCCGTGCTCGCCCATCCATGCGGCACGGGCCCGGCGCAGCCAGCCGAGCGCGGCCAGCACGTTCACCTCGAACACCTTCCGCAGCGCGGCCTCCTCCAGGTCCAGCACCGGCCCGAACACCGGGTTGATCCCGGTGTTGTTGACCAGCACGTCGAGCCTGCCGAAGGCCTCCACGGCGCGGGCGACGGCGGCGGCCTGGTGGGCGGGGTTGTCGGCCCGCCCGGCCACGGCGACGGCGTGCTCCGGTCCGCCGAGCAGGGTGACCGCCTCGGCCAGCGGCTCGGGGGAGCGGGCCGTCAGGCAGACCCGGGCGCCCTCGGCGACCAGCCGCTCGGCGACGGCGAGACCGATACCGCGGCTGGCCCCGGTGACGAGGGCGACCCGGCCCTGGAAGCGAGGACGGAAGGCGGGCGTGGTCACGATGAGTTACCTCCATCAGGAGCATGGGTAAAAGGGGAGGGGAAAAAGAGAAGGGAAGAGAGAAAGGACTTCGGGGAGGTCGGGAAGGCGGTGCGGCCGGGCCTTTTCATGACGCCCGGCCCATCGCGCCCTGACCCGCCAGCAATTCCCGTCGGTTCGCGACGCCGAGTTTGCGCAGCACATTGCTCACATGGTTCTTGACGGTCTGCCGTGCCACATGCAGTTCGGCCGCTATCTCGTCATTGGAACAGCGGGCCAGCAGCAGCCCGAGCACCTGTTGTTCGCGTGCCGTCATGCCCGGCACCCGGGGCTGCGCCGGCCCCCGGGGCGGCTCCTCGCGCTGTCCGCGCAGGTACCAGACGGGCCGGCCGACCGCGAGGGTCTCCACGGCGTGCACCAGCCGCTCCGGGGACGCCGAACGGTGCACGAACCCGTCCGCCCCGCCGGTCAGGCAGGCGGCCACCACGGCCGGGTCGTCGGCGCCGGTGAACACCAGCACGCTCGGCGGCCGTGACAGTCGTTTCACCTGGTGGCACAGGCGCACGCCGTCGCCGCGGCCCGCCAGGTCGACATCGGTGACGAGCAGGTCGGCGCCCAGCCGGCGCACCAGCTCCACGGCGGTCTGCCCGCTGTCGGCCTCCCGGGCGTCGTCGAGGGCGCCGGAGTGCCTGAGCAGCGAGGCCACCGCCGTCCGGGAGACCGGGAACGGGTCGGCCACCACCGCCACGCGGTACCGGGACAGCGAGGCCGCCGTATCGTCCAGTGCCATCACCCCTCCTTCCAGCGGGTGCGGGGAATGCGAACGTAATCCGCCGCCCTGGAAACCGGCCGGGAAAGTGGCGCGAAGGTGCCCGTCGAATGTCTCTTTCGAGACCCCGCCCTGTATTCCGGCATCGCTTTCCGCCTAGCGTGCACGGCAGTTGAAAGGAGTGCGCAGATGGCGTTGCGTGAACGGCTCGGCGAACTCGCCGAAAGGAAACGGAAGGCGGCCGAAGGCCCCGGAGCGGCGGCCACCGAACGGCAGCACGCCCGCGGCAAACTCACCGTGCGTGAGCGGATCGGCCTCCTGCTGGACAAGGGCTCGTTCACCGAGGTGGAGGGGCTGCGCCGGCACCGGGCCACCGGCTTCGGCCTGGAGGAGCGAAAGCCGGACGGCGACGGCGTGGTCACCGGCTGGGGCACCGTCGACGGCCGCCAGGTCTTCGTCTACGGCCATGACTTCCGGGTCTTCGGCGGTGCGCTCGGCGAGGCCCACGCCCAGAAGATCCACAAGATCATGGACCTGGCGGAGGCCGCCGGCGCCCCCCTGGTCGCCCTCAGCGACGGCGCGGGCGCCCGTATCCAGGAGGGCGTGACCGCACTCGCCGGCTACGGCGGCATCTTCACCCGCAACGTCCGCATGTCCGGTGTGATCCCGCAGATCAGCGTGGTCCTCGGCCCCTGCGCGGGCGGCGCCGCCTACTCCCCGGCCCTCACCGACTTCGTGTTCATGGTGCGCGGCACCGCGCAGATGTACATCACCGGACCCGACGTGGTGCAGGCCGTCACCGGCGAGCGGGTCGGCCACGACGAACTCGGCGGCGCCGAGGTCCACTCCGCCCTCTCCGGGGTCTCCACCTTCCTCCACGAGGACGAGGAGTCCTGTCTGGCCGACGTGCGCCACCTGCTGTCGCTGCTGCCCGCCAACAACCGTGAGCTGCGGCCGGAGGAGCCCACCGCCGACCCGGCGGACCGGCCCTGCGACGCCCTGCTCGACCTGGTGCCGGAGCACCCGAACCAGGCGTACGACATGCGCCGGGTGATCGAGGAGATCGCCGACGACGGCGACTTCTTCGAGCTGCACGAGCGCTGGGCGCCCAACCTGATCGTCGCCCTGGCCCGGCTCGGCGGGCAGGTCGTCGGGATCGTCGCCAACCAGCCGCAGGTCCAGGCCGGTGTGCTGGACATCGCCGCGTCGGAGAAGGGCGCGCGGTTCGTGCAGTTCTGCGACTCCTTCAGCATCCCGCTCGTCACCCTCGTCGACGTGCCCGGCTTCCTGCCCGGCACCGGTCAGGAGCAGGACGGCATCATCCGGCGCGGCGCCAAGCTGCTGTACGCCTACTGCGACGCGACCGTGCCCCGGGTGCAGGTCATCCTGCGCAAGGCCTACGGCGGCGCCTACATCGTCATGGACTCCCGCTCCATCGGCTGCGACCTGTCCTTCGCCTGGCCCACCAACGAGATCGCCGTGATGGGCGCCGAGGGCGCGGCGAACGTCGTGTTCCGCCGCGAGATCGCCGCCGCCGACGACCCCGAGGAGGCGCGGGCCCGGCGGGTGGCCGAGTACAAGGAGCGGCTCATGCACCCGTACCACGCGGCCGAGCGCGGCCTCGTCGACGACGTCATCGACCCCCGCGACACCCGCGCCGTCCTCGTCCGCTCGCTGCGGATGCTGCGCGGCAAACACGCCCATGTGCCCGAGCGCAAGCACGGGAACCAGCCGGTATGAGCGGCACCGAGGACCCCGCCGCCGTGCGGGTGCTGCGCGGCCGCGCCGACGCCGACGAGCTGGCCGCCGTACTGGCCGTGCTGCACGCGCTCGCCGCCCGCACCGCGCCCGCCGCCCCCGACCCGGCCCCCGCCCGTCCCCGTGCGACCTGGCGCCGCCCTCGCCACCGTCCGCACACCGGCACCTGGCGCACCCCGCCCATGTCACTTAGGTGACACCGCCGCCGTACCTCGGTGGCACTTTCCTTGAGCGGCCGCGGGCCCGGTTCCTAGCGTGCTGAACACCGGGCCGCAGCGCCCAACACCCCCGCATCCCAAGCCCTTTGCGTGAAACCCAGGAGTCAGTCATGCCCGCAGTCGCCCAGCCCGCAGCGGACCGCCCCATGCGGGCGCTGCTGCCCACCGGCCGCCCGGAGGAGATGGTCGAGCCCGGCACGGCCGAGCTGCCGCGGCCCGCGGCCGACGAGGCGCTCGTCGAGGTCAGGGCGTTCTCCGTGAACCGCGGCGAGGTCTTCCAGCTGCACGGCCCGCTGCGGCCGAGCGGCGCCCGTCCCGGCAAGGACATCGCCGGCGTCGTCGTCCGCGCCGCCGCGGACGGCTCCGGGCCGGCCGCCGGCACCCGGGTCGTAGGCCACCCCCCGGCGAACGGCTGGGCGCAGTACGCGGCCGTCCCCACCCACTCCCTCGCCGAACTCCCGGGCGACATCGCCTTCGAGACCGCCGCCGCCCTCCCGCTGGCCGGACTCACCGCCCTGCGCCTGCTGCGCGTGGCCGGCCCGGTCGCGGGCCGCCGGCTCCTGCTGACCGGCGCCTCCGGCGGCGTCGGCCACTACGTCACCGAACTCGCCGTCGGCCAGGGCGCCGAGGTCACCGCCGTCACCGCCACCGCCGAACGCGGCAAGCGGCTCGCCGAGCTGGGCGCGACCGTCGTCCACGCCCTGGACGAGGTGACCGGCGGGCCCTTCGACGTCGTCCTGGAGTCGGTCGGCGACACCTCCACCCCGCGCGCGCTGGCCCTGCTGAAGCAGCGCGGGCAGCTGATCTGGTTCGGGCAGGCCTCCCGCAGGCCCGCCGAGCTGAGCTTCTTCGACTTCTTCAAGGGCCCCCGCTCGGCCACCGTCCGCCACTTCCACTACGAGCACTTCGACGAGTCGTTCGGCGCCGACCTGAGGACCCTGGTCCGGCTCGCCGCCGAGGGTCGGCTCACCCCCCACATCGGCCGCACCGAGGACTGGGCGCACACCGCCGCCGTCCTCGGCGACCTGCGCGACCGCCGCGTCGTCGGCAACGCCGTCCTCACCGTCAGCGCCTGAAACCCGTCCCCACCACGATTGGAACGTGATGGCCACCACCGCCGTAGAAGCGCCCGCCACCCCACGGTCGGCGCGCATGACCTCGCGTCAGCGCCTGCTGCTGACCCTGCTGCTCGGCTCGCAGTTCATGCTGGCCGTGGACTTCTCCATCCTGAACGTCGCCCTGCCCGACATCGGCAAGGGGCTCGGTTTCTCGCTGGCCAACCTGCAGTGGATCTCCACCGCGATGATGCTGCCCTCGGCCGGCTTCACCCTGCTCTTCGGCCGTCTCGCCGACCTCGCCGGCCGGCGCCGGATGCTGCTGATCGGCATGGGCCTGCTGGCCGCCGGCTCCCTCGTCGGCGGACTGGCCACCAGCCCCGGCATGCTGCTCGGCGCCCGCGTCGCCCAGGGCCTCGCCTCCGCGCTCGCCACCCCGGCGGCGCTGTCCCTGCTGACCACCTCGCTGCCCGAAGGCCCCCTGCGCGAGAAGGCGCTCGGCCTGAACGGCACGCTCATCTCGGCCGGGTTCACCGTCGGCGCGATCTTCGGCGGTGTCCTCACCGACCTGCTGAGCTGGCGCTGGGCCTTCTTCATCAACGTGCCCGTCGCCGCCGCGATCCTGTTCGCCGCGCCCGCCGTGATCCCCGAGAGCCGCGGTGAGCGCACCAAGCTCGACATCCCCGGCGCAGTCACCGTCACCGGCGGACTGCTCGCCCTGGTGTACGGCGTCACCGAGGCCGGCCAGCACGGCTGGACCAACCCCCTGGCCCTCGCGACGATCGCCGCCGCGGTCGTCCTGCTCGGCGCGTTCTGGCTGATCGAGCTGCGCGCCAAGGCCCCCCTCGCCCCGGTCCGGGTGCTGACCCGCCCGACCGTCAAGTGGGGCAACTTCGGCGGCCTGATCACCTTCACCATGGAGAGCTCGGTCATCTTCCTGCTGACCCTGTACCTCCAGGAGGTCTTCGGCTACAGCCCGCTGCAGACCGGCCTCGCCTTCTGCGGCATCGGCGTCGCGGCCTTCGTCGGCGGCATGGCCGCCCCGCGGCTGATCGGCCGCTTCGGCAACCGGGCCGTCCTCGGCGCCGGCCTGCTGCTGCAGTCCGTGGCCACCGGCGCGCTGTTCCTCGTCGGCAACGGCGGTGGCGGCGCCCTGGCGCTGATGCTGGCCGCCTCCTCGGCGGGCGCCTTCGGCCACATCTCGGCGATCGTCGGCTACATGGTCACCGCCACCTCGGGCCTGCCCGACGGCGAGCAGGGCCTGGCCACCGGCCTCGCCTCGATGACCCAGCAGGTCGGCATCACCATGGGCATCCCGGTGCTCAGCTCCATCGCCACCGCCCGGATGAACGCCACCGGCTCCACCCTGACCGGCATCCACACGGCGCTGCTGGTCGACGCGGCGATCGTCCTGGTCGGCTCGGCCCTGGCCACCACCGGTCTGCGCCGCCGCTGACCCGTCCCACCCCCGGGCAGGGCCCCGGGCCGTTCCGCGGACGACGGCGTCCCCGGAGC
>NZ_JBSGDB010000464.1:0-6863 GCF_053602155.1 Streptomyces sp. NPDC004561 | reverse complement strand
GAGCTGGTCGCACGGCTCCTGGCCCGGCTTCCAGGCATCCACCGCTTCGGAGGAGGTGGAGCCCGCCGACCGCGCTGGAACAGGCCAGCCCGGCCACGAGGAGCAGGATCACGGTGAGGATGGCCAGCGCCTTCGCCACGAAGATCCGCCGGGTGGAGCGTACGACCACGAGCAGATGGCGCCAGGTGCCGAGCCGGTCCTCGGAGGCGAACACATCGCCCGCGACCACCGAGGTCAGCAACGGCAGCGCCCACGTGCCCGCGAAACCGAGCATCACCAGCGGTCCGGCCCACCCCGTGGCGTGCATCCAGCGGCCGAACAGAGTGTCGGAGGGGAGCGTGCTCTGCTGACTCACCCCGGCGACGAAGAGCGCCGGCGCGATCCAGCAGGCGAGGACCAGCAGCCGGATCCGCCACTGCGAGACCAGCTTGACCAGTTCGAAGCGGTAGCCGCGCGTAACGGAGACGCGCTGGGCGCCGGCGACGTCGGCCTCGACGAGTGTCGCGGTCACCGGCCGGCCTCCTGCTGCTCGGTGAGGGCGAGGAACGCGGTCTCCAACGGCGACACCACGGGCGCGAGTTCACGTACCGCGACGCCGGACCGCACCAGCCTCACCACCAGTTCGTCGAGAGCCGGCACCAGTGCGCGTACGACGAGCAGGTCGGCGTCACGCCTCGCCGCGGTGTTGTCGACGACCCGGACGCCGGCCGTGTCGGCGGCCAGCCCGCGCGCGGCCCGCGGGTCGGAGGTGAGCAACCGGTAGTCGAGTTCACGGTTCTCGGCGGCCAGCTTGCTCAGCGGGCCGGTGAAGACGATCCGCCCGGTGGCGAGGATGGTGACCTCGGAGCACAGCGCCTCGAGGTCGTCCATGCGGTGGCTGGACACCACGACGGCGGTGCCGTCCGCCGCGAGCCGGGTGAGGACACGGTGCACCTGTCTCTTGCCCGCCGGGTCGAGGCCGTTGGCGGGTTCGTCGAGCACGAGCAGCCGGGGTCTGGTGAGCAGGGCGGCGGCGAGCCCCAGCCGCTGACGCATGCCGAGGGAGAAGCCGCGCACCCGGTCGTCGGAGACATCGGTGAGCCCGACCTCCCGGAGCACCTCGTCGATCCCGGCCGTCCGCGCGTCCCGGCCACGGAGGGCGGCCAGCGCGGCCAGGTTCTGCCTGGCGGTGAGCGAGGGGTAGAGGCCGGGCCCGTCCACGAAGCCGGAGACGCCGTCGGGAGCGGCGAGCGCCCGCCCGACCGGCGTGCCCAGGATCTCGAGCGTGCCGCCGTCGGCGACGGCCAGGCCCAGCAGGAGCCCGAGCAACGTCGTCTTCCCGGCGCCGTTCGGCCCGACCAGACCATGGATCTGACCCTGCGTCACGTCCAGGTCGATGCCGTCGAGAGCGACGACGTCGCCGAAGCACTTCGTGATCCCGCGCGCCCGGACAGCGAGGACTGTCTCCATGAACCCCCTCCTTCGAACCGTCATGGACCGTAGGCGGGCGACCAAGAACCTGCACAGTGAAACGAGTTGAACGTTCCGGGAACGGGCAGCGACCAACATCGAAAGCGCTTCCGCCCGCTTCGTCCGTGATGTCCAGGCCGACACGCCGCCTGAGCAGGGGGGAAATCGGCCATCGGCTCGACCGGAGATGTCCGGAGGGCCGACGCGGGCGGGTAAGTCAAGCCTTACCTTCACGCAAATCGGGCCTCATAGTGGAGGGTCGAACCGGGAGGAGGCTGTCTGTTGTCGCCGGTCAACGAGGACACCGTGGATCAGATCGCGCTGGAGCAGGCCCATGTGTCCGCCATGTACGAGCTGCTGGACGAACGGCTCGCCGATGCGCGGGCGCAGCTGACGGACGTGCTGCGGACACCCGCCGGCAGCGCGGGCGAGGTGTACGCGCGCGACGTCGCCGCCGAGCACCTGTCACGGCAGCTACGACGGCTCGACGGGGCCGAGGAGGGGCTGGCGTTCGGCCGTATCGACGGCGCGGACGGCACGGCTCTGCACGTCGGCCGTCTCGGCCTGCACGTGGAGGACCGCGAGCTGCCGCTGCTGGTCGACTGGCGTGCGGAAGCGGCACGGCCCTTCTACGCGGCGACGGCCGTCCATCCCCTGGGCCTGCGCCGGCGCCGGCACCTGCGCGTCGAAGACCGCGTGGTGCGCGCCGTGAGCGACGAACTGCTGGACGGCTCCGCCCCCGCTGCCGGCGACGTGGTCGGCGACGGCCCCTTGATGCAGGCCCTGGAGGGACGGCGCACCGGGCGGATGCGCGCGGCGGTGGCGACGCTCCAGGCGGAGCAGGACGCGATCGTCCGTTCCCCGCATCGTGGGGTGACGGTGGTCCAGGGCGGCCCCGGCACCGGCAAGACCGTCGTCGCGCTGCACCGGGCGGCGTATGTGCTGTACGCGTTCCCACGTGCCGCCGAGCGCGGCGTCCTGGTGCTCGGGCCGAACACGCGGTTCCTGGACTACGTCTCCCAGGTGCTGCCCTCGCTCGGGGAGAACGACGTGCTCCTGGCGACGTGCGCCGAGCTGGCCGGAGTCGCGTCCGCCGCCGTGGCGACCTCCGGCGCGGCGCGGGTCAAGGGGAGCGCCGTGGTGGCCGAGGCGCTCGCGGCCCTGGTGCGCTCCCGGCAGGCGCCGGACGGGGACTTCACCGTGCGCGTCGGGCAGGACTGGACCCGCCTGGAGAGCGCGGATGTCGCGGAGGCACGGAATACGGCCCTCGCG
The DNA here is from genome assembly GCF_053602155.1 of Streptomyces sp. NPDC004561. Classification (NCBI taxonomy): domain Bacteria; kingdom Bacillati; phylum Actinomycetota; class Actinomycetes; order Kitasatosporales; family Streptomycetaceae; genus Streptomyces; species Streptomyces sp. NPDC004561. The sequence goes on along the minus strand of NZ_JBSGDB010000464.1, from coordinate 4,142 downwards.
AGCGGTCTGCCGCACAACCGCGCGCGGGAGGTGTTCAAGGAGTGGCTGATCGACGCGGTCACGGACGCGGTGGAACGTGGCACCGCCGAGACCCTTGAGCACATCGACGCCGAGGTCGCACGGGCCACGGGCCTGAACCTCGACGCCGTGGCCGCGGCCGGCCTCCGGTCCCTCGGACTGGACGGCACGGCGGCGGGCGACCCGGGCCAGGAGTTCGATGCGCAGGCCCTCCGGTCGGACCTCGCCGACGACGCCCATGTGGACCGCGCCGTGGACGCGCTCTGGCCACGGCTGACCCCCGAGTCCGTCGTACGGTCCCTCCTGGCCGACGCCCGCACGCTGCGCGCCCGGCTGCCCTCGCTGAGCAGCGAGGAACGTGCTCTGCTGCTGCGTGCTCACGACTCCCCGTGGACCGACGCCGACATACCGCTGCTGGACGAGGCGGCCGCTCTCGTGGACGGGCCACCGGAACGGACGTTCGGGCACGTCGTCGTCGACGAGGCCCAGGAGCTCACCGCCATGCAGTGGCGCATGGTCCTGCGCCGGTGCCCGGCCCGGTCGATGACGCTGGTGGGCGACTTCGCCCAGGCCGGTCCCGCGACCACGGCCCGCGACTGGCCCGAGGCCCTGGGCCCGCACTTCGGCACCCGGTTCACCCTGCATACGCTGACCGTCAGCTATCGCACCACCGAGGAGATCCTGGCGACCACCCACGACCTCCTCACGAGGATCGCCCCCGGCCGGACGCCGACCCGGTCGATCCGCCACGGCGACGAGCCCCGCACCCTGGGCGCATCCCCCGGGACGCTCGTCGCCGCCGTCACCGAGGAGGCCCGCACCCAGGCCGAGGCGCACCCGGGCGAACTCCTCGCCGTCATCTGCGCGGACACCAGGGTGAGTGACATGGCGTCCGCCGGGATCACCCGGTGGGCACGCCTGGTGCCGGCCTCGGAGGCCCGTGGCCTGGAGTTCGACGGCGTGATCGTCGCCGGCCCGACAGAGATCACCACGGCCCGCGCCGGCGGGGAGCGGGACCTGTACGTCGCCCTTACGCGGGCCACCAAGAGGCTGTGCACGATCGACACTTGACGCTTGTGACGTGGGGGGCTGTGGTCGGAGCCGCTCTCGTGTTCGATTTCGGTGAACGGCTGCCACGGCGTGCGCGGTGCGGCAGCGGTTGCGGGTAACTGTCGGTACCGGTGCGAGCGCGGCGAGCCCTCAGGTGAAGGGGGCGGGACGGCGCGGCCTCGATGGTCGGCTCCATCCGGGTCGCGTCCCGCACCGCGGCCAAGCCTGGAAGTCCGGCATATGCCGATATGCTGTGGTTCATGATCTGGACTGGGTGGATGCGGATTTCTCGCGCTCTCCGCCGACGGTGGAGTTTCGCCCTGCTCTCGCCGGTGATCTTGACCGTGGTCGTCACGTGCCTGGCGTTCTCCACTCCGAGAAGGATCGCATTCAGTCGCCTCTTGACCGCCGCACCTGCCCTCGCCGCCTCTATCTGGCCCGTGCTGCCCACCGTTTTGCTGGGCGCGGTTTGTGTCGTGATCATGATCGGGTTGAGCCTTGTCTACCCCGATCTGGGCACCTGGTTCTCCGTGGGTGCCATCGCCGCTGTCACGGTGGCTGCCGCGTACGCGTGCCGTGTCCGGATCCAGCGGGAACAGGCCTTCATCCAGCTACGCCTCGTCGCCGACGCGGCGCAGACAGTGCTCCTGCGCCCTCTGCCGCACCGGCTCCGTTGCATCGAGGTCGAGTCGATGTACGTTGCGGCCGCCGCGCAGGCCCGCATCGGAGGGGACTTCTACGAAGCCGTCACCACGCCGTACGGAGTGCGACTGATCATCGGCGATGTGCGGGGCAAGGGTCTGCCCGCAGTGGGCGCCGCCGCGACAGTGGTCAACTGCTTCCGGGAAGCCGCCTACGACGAGCCGAGCCTGGAGGGCGTCATCCGCCGCCTGGACGTCAGCAGCACCCGGCACAGCTGCACGTTTCCCTCCGGAGACGTGTTGGAGCAGTTCATCACCGTGGTGCTCGCCGAGTTCTCACACGGTGGCGGCCAGATCAAGCTCCTCAACTGCGGGCATCCGCCCCCACTGCTCATGCATCGCGGCAAGCTCCAGGTGCTGGAGCCCACGGCGACCTCGCCGCTTCTCAACCTCGCGACGCTCCTCGGCTCCGACTACACCATCGACACGATCACCTGCTCCCCCGGCGATCAGCTGCTTTTCTACACGGACGGCGTCATCGAGAGCCGCAACGGCAGCGGGGAATTCTTTCCCCTGCAGGAGTGGATGCGGCAGCAGACCCCTACTGGGCCCAGGTCACTGCTCGACACGCTTCATCGAGATCTCCTCCGCCACTCCGGCGGTGGGCTCGACGATGACATCGCGGCCCTCGCGGTCCGCGTCAGCGACAGGTCGACGGCAGGTGCGGACTGAACGGCCGACACCCCGGCAACGCCCGAGCAGCCCGACGCACCCACCGATCGGCCCGACCGGCTCCTCGCCACATTCGGCGGTCGTCTCGTCCTGCGGGCGCACAGTGAGTGACCGGCCGGCACACGGCGTGGGCCGGTCAGTCGGCTTCCCGGTAGTTCATGAACCAGTGGGTGTCGAAATAGCGGGCCATCGTGTACGGGTGGTGCGGGTCGACGAGGATGCGGCAGACGAACTCCGCGGTCCGGCGCTCGAAGACGAGGTCCTTGCCGTCGAAGGACCGGACCACGACGGGCCACCGGTCGGGGTCGTCGCCGTCGGACCTCCAGCAGTACAGGTCCTCGTGCTCAGTGCCCGCCCAGATGAGCAGGCCGTCCTGTCCGAGATGCGTCCCCGGCTCCTGGTTCAGGTCCAGATATCCGTCGAAGGAGCCTTCACCGAACGTCTCGACCATGCGCTTGTAGTCGCTCGGCAGCGCGGTGCCCAGGCCCGACTCCACCTCCGCCCAGTCCACGTCCGGGCGCCGGGCAGGCTGTGTCCAGCCGGTGATCCGTATCAGCCGGTCCACCCAGTCGACGTCCTCGCCCGCAGCGACCGCCAAGGGTTCCGGCACGTCCCGGTGAGCGACCGCCAGCACCGGCCGCGTGACCCCCTCGGCGTCCCGCGCCGTGCCCGTGCCGATCCACTGATCCCCGTACGCCCACGCCCGTACCGTCACGGCCCGGTCCTCGAAGGGAACGAGGAGACCCGCACCCCCGGAGTCGTCGACCGTCGGATCGGTGAAGCCGTCGAGGACCAGGGTGCGCGGGGCGCCGTACCTGCCGCTGAGCAGGTCGGTCAGGTCCTGTGGGGCGAGGTCGCCGGGCAGGTACATGTAGCCGTTCCGTGAGCCGAGTTGGGCCAGCAGGTCATTGACAGTCGCTTGCGTGAGCTCCATGACGGACAGTGAAGCAAATGGCACTGACAATAAATGGGTTGGGCCGACCGACGCCCGCTGGTACCGTCTGGGCAGCCGTGAGAGAACGCGAGGAGGTGAGACCCATGAACGCTGTATCCATGTGGGTGCTCCCCCTTTTTCGTCACGGTGGCGATTGACGTAGGTGTCGCCGGGAGCGCCTGAGACAAGGCACTCCTGAGAGGCAACACCTATGAATTCTGTACATTCCCCTTCGGGTACGAGCGACCAGGCGGTCGTGGTCACGCGGGTCTCGGACACGCAGTGGCATGGCGTGGAGGACGACCAGACGATCGGCCGGGGCGACGCTTCGCGCCGACCCGACGGGCGGCTCTTCGTCAGCGTCGACGCGTGGCACGGCGCGGCCTTCGACCGCATCGCCGATGCGATGCTGGCGGACCTGCCGACACCGCTGTACACCGTCGTCGACGAGGCCGACCACGACTCGAGGTCCGCCTGGGAGCGGGTCGGCTTCGCCGTCGCGCGCCGCGAGTGGGGCTATCGCGTGCCCACCGATCCGCAGGTCACCGGGCTCGGCTCGGTGCGGCCCCCGGCGGGCGTGACGATCGTGCCCGCTGGTGAGGCGGAGGAGGGCCCGCTGCGGGCCCTGGACCGCATCATCCGCGACGAGGTCGAGGCCGCCGTCGGATGGCAGTGATCGCGGGCTTCAGCTCGTGGACGGTCCGCACGCTGTCGGCGCTGAAGCTCTGCACGACCAGCCGCCCCAGGTGCTTGCGGTCCAGCCAGCT
>NZ_JBSGDB010000463.1:0-6867 GCF_053602155.1 Streptomyces sp. NPDC004561 | reverse complement strand
GCCTGGTCCGGCAGCGAGGTGCCGGGCGTGTCCGACACGGTGTACGACGGCGTGGTGCCCCTGGTGGGGGTCGGCTCGAAGCGGGTCCAGCCGACGCCCTCGAAGTACAGCTCGGGCCAGGCGTGCGCGTCCTTCAGGTTCACCGCCACCGTGCCGTCGGCCTGCGGGGTGCCGGGCGCGAAGCCCACCGCCACCCGGGCCGGGATGCCGAGGGTGCGGGCCATCGCCGCCATCGCGAAGGAGAAGTGGACGCAGAAACCCTGCTTCTTCTTCAGGAAGTTCGCGATGGCGCCGGGCCCGCGGCCGACCGCCACCTGCGTGTCGTACTGGAAGCCGCCGCTGACCGCGAAGTAGTCCTGGAGCTTGACGGCCTCCTCGTAGTGGTTCTTCGCCCCCGCGGTGATCTCCGCGGCGGTGCGCGCCACCACCTTCGGCAGCGCGGGCGGCACCTTGGTGTACTCGCGCCTGAGGGCGGCCGGCGGCTCCGGCGCGGAGGCCAGCTGCTCCGCGGTCGGCTGCACGTCCAGGCTGCTGACCTGGTACGTCTCGCCGCGCGTGTTCTGGCCGTGGTCACCGACGAGGGTCATGCCGACGGGCTCGTACCGCCAGCTGCCGTCGATCCGCACCCCGCTCGGCGGGTAGGGCATCGGCAGCCAGTCCTGGGCGTACCAGTCCGCCGCCGTGACCGTGGTCCTGATCGTGCTGCGCTTGACGTCCGGGCTCAGGCCGATGGGCGTGGGGAACGCGTCCGGCACACCGACGATGTGCCGCTGGGCCGGCTTCCAGGTCGTGCCGTCGAAGTCGTCCAGGGACACTATGCGCAGGTACAGGTCCGAGATGTCGTTGGCGCTGGTCTTCAGCGACAGCACCTCGCGGTCGTTGTCCGTGTTCAGACTGTCGCGCAACGACACCAGCGGGTTGACCGCTGAGATCGTGCCCCCGTTGCCGTCGCCCGCCCCCACCCCGGTGCCGGCGGCGTCCAGCAGGCCGCCCCGCATCGCGGGCAGGACGAGCGGCACCATCAGGGCCACCCCGAGGGCCACCGCGCCGATCCGGCGCCCGGTGCGCACCGGGGCCACGGCGCCGGTGTCCGGGGTGCCGGGAGAGCGGGGCGCGCTGCCGAAGACCCGGCCCCACTGCGCGAGCCGGTCCCGGCCCTCCGCGAGCAGCAGCATCAGATAGCCGCCCGCCGCGACCAGGAACCACAGCCAGTCGGCGCCGCCGTGGGACAGCCCCGCGGCCACCGAGTACAGCGCGAGCAGGGGCAGCCCGGCCGGGGCCGCGCTGCGGAAGGTCACCGCGAGCGTGTCCACCAGCAGACCGACCAGCAGCACACCGCCGATCAGCATCAGCCTGATGCCGTCGGTGAGCGGCGCCGGTATGGCGTACTGGCTGACGTCCTGGGAGCCCTGCTGGAGCAGGTCGGCGAAGTACCGGAAGGTGCCCGGGCCGGGGACCAGCCCGATGACCGCGTGCTCCCGGGCGAAGACCAGGGTGAGCATCAGCAGGGTGGCCAGCGCCTGTGCCGCCACGGTCAGCGGCCGGCCCAGCGGCACCCGCCGGGCCGCCGCGCCCACACCGGTCTGCACGGCCACCAGCGGGATCAGCTCCAGCAGCCAGGACGGCCGGTCCACCAGCGGCAGCAGGGCGCACGAGGCCATCAGCGTGGCCGCGGCGGCGCACAGGGCCAGTCGTGCCCGCCCGCTCATGCCGGTGCCTCCCCGCTCACGGCGGCCAGGCCCGAGCGTTCCCGGTCCGCCTGCCGCCACAGTTCGTCCATCGAGGCGCCGCGCGGCACGCTCAGCGCCGTCCAGCCCGCCTCGCGCAGCATCCGCAGCCGCTCCAGGTGCCGGTCGGCAGCGCGCGGTACGTCGGTCGCCTCCCGCACCCAGGTGTCCGGGTCCAGTACGAAGGCGACGGCACCGCCGCTGCGCCGGCTCATCTTCGCGACCGTCGCGGCCTGCTCCTCGTCCAGGTCGCCGAGGAAGGCGATCAGCAGCCCCTCGTTGCCGCCGCGCAGCACGTCGTACGCCCGGGACAGGCCGGTGCCGTCGGAGTGGTCGATCACCGCGAGGGTGTCCATCATCAGGCCGGCCGCGTCCGCGGTCTCCTGGCCGTGGCCCGCGAACCCGTCGCCGCCCTCGCCGGGCACCGCGCTCCCACTGTCCGTCAGCAGCCGTACCGAGAAGCCGTGTTCGAGCATGTGCACCAGCGCCGAGGCGGTGCCGGAGACGGCCCACTCGAAGGCCGAGTCGGGGCCCGCGCCCTCGTAGGCGCCGCCCCGGGTGTCCAGCAGCACGGTGCACCGGGAGCGCCGGGGCTGCTCCTCGCGGCGCACCATCAGCTCGCCGTAGCGCGCGGTGGACCGCCAGTGCACCCGGCGCAGGTCGTCGCCGTAGCGGTAGCCGCGCGGGATCACGTCGTCCTCGCCGGCGAGGGCCAGCGAGCGCCGGCGTCCGTCGCCGTATCCCTTGGCCTCGCCGCTGAACCGGACCGGAGTCAGCGGGTCCACGCGCGGGATGACCGTGAGGGTGTCGAACGTCGAGAAGGCACGCGTCAGTTCGCACATCCCGAAGGGGTCCGTCAGCCGCAGCTGGAGCGGGCCCAGGGGATAGCGGCCGCGCAGATCGGAGCGGACCCGGTAGGACACCTCGCGGCGGCCGCCCGGCTCCACCCGGTCGAGGACGAACCGGGGCCGTGGCCCGAGGACGTAGGGCACCCGGTCCTGGAGCATCAGCAGACCGGTGGGCAGCCGGGAGACGTTGTCCATCCGCAGATGGACCCGGGCCTCGCTGCCGGCCGGCACGCGCGCGGGGGAGAGCCTCCGGCTGCCGGCCACCTGGTAGCGCGTGCGGTACAGCACGGTCGCGCAGATCAGCGGCAGCGCGGCCAGCAGCAGGCCGACCCGCAGCAGGTCGCTCTGGCCCAGCACGTACGCGCAGACCGCGGCGGCGATCCCGGCCGCCAGGAAGGAGCGGCCGCGGGTGGTGAGACCCGCGAGGGCCGTCCGGATCCCGCCCGCCTCCCCCCGGTCGGCCTCGCCCGGCCCGGTCCCCCCGGTGCTCATCACAGACTCCGCGGAGGCTGCTGGGGATAGGCCGGCACACCGCGCCCCAGGCCGCCGAAGCCGCTCTGCTGGCCCGGCGCCGCCGGCACCGCCGTGTGCTGGAGGATCTCCTGCACCACCTGCTCGGCCGTACGCCGGTTGAGCTGGGCCTGGGCGGTGGGCAGCAGCCGGTGCGCGAGGACGGCGACGGCGAGCGCCTGGACGTCGTCCGGCAGCGCGTACTCCCGGCCGGCGAGGGCCGCGGACGCCTTCGCCGCACGCAGCAGATGCAGCGTGGCGCGGGGGGAGGCGCCGAGTCTGAGGTCGGGGTGGGTACGGGTGGCGGCGACCAGCTCCACCGCGTAGCGCCGGACCGCCTCGGAGACGTGCACCCCGCGCACCGCCTCGATGAGCTTCACGATCTCGTGGGCGTGCGCCACCGGCTGGAGGTCCTCCAGCGGGCTCACCCCGCCGTGGACGTCGAGCATCTGCAACTCGGCCTCGACGCTCGGGTAGCCGACGGAGACCCGCGCCATGAAGCGGTCGCGCTGCGCCTCGGGCAGCGGGTAGGTGCCCTCCATCTCGACCGGGTTCTGCGTGGCCACCACCATGAAGGGGCTGGGCAGTTCGTAGGTCTGCCCGTCGATGGTGACCTGCCGCTCCTCCATGGACTCCAGCAGGGCCGACTGGGTCTTGGGCGAGGCGCGGTTGATCTCGTCGCCGATCACGATCTGCGCGAAGATGGCGCCCGGCTTGAACTCGAAGTCCCGGCGCTGCTGGTCCCAGATGGACACGCCGGTGATGTCCGAGGGCAGCAGGTCGGGCGTGAACTGGATGCGCCGCACCGTGCAGTCGATGGACTTCGCCAGTGCCTTGGCGAGCATGGTCTTCCCCACCCCGGGGACGTCCTCGATCAGCAGGTGGCCCTCGGCGAGCAGCACGGTCAGCGCGAGCCGTACGACCTCGGGCTTGCCCTCGATCACACCTTCCACCGAACCGCGCACCCGCTCCACCGTGGCGGTCAGATCATCCCCCACCCTCGAATACGCTCGGGCGGGGGCGCCCCCATGGCTCGCTGGATCGTCATAGGTCGACACCCGGCCCTCCTCGGCCCGTTCTTTTCTCCGGGCCGACGCTCTCGATGCGAAACCGGCCCACCCCGAAACACGGACACCACGCGGAAACAGTTCCGCGTGATGCCACACCCCGCATTCTTGCTGCCGTTACCGATTCGTGTCACTCGCCTGTGGACAACTGGCCTCACGATGTCGGTCTTACGGCTTTTTCGACCACGTTTTCGATGTGATTCGGTACGGGGGCGGTCGCACGTGTCCGGGGTGGCCGGCCGGTACGGCCGGTCAGGCCGGGTCCACCTCGCGCAGCAGGCCGGTGTGCACGTCGAAGACGAAGCCGCGCACGTCGTCGGTGTGGAGCAGGAACGGCGAGGTGCGCACCCGCTGCATGGACTGCCGCACGTCCTGGTCGACGTCCTGGAAGGACTCCACCGCCCACGCCGGGCGCTGGCCGACCTCCATCTCCAGGTCGCCGCGGAAGTCCTCGGTGAGGGACTCCATGCCGCAGCCCGTGTGGTGGATCAGCACGATGCTGCGGGTGCCGAGCTTGCGCTGGCTGATGGTCAGGGAGCGGATGACGTCGTCGGTGACCACACCGCCCGCGTTGCGGATGGTGTGGCAGTCGCCGAGCTGCAGGCCGAGGGCCTTGTGCAGGTCGAGGCGGGCGTCCATGCAGGCCACGACGGCGACGTGGAGGACCGGACGGGCGTCCATGCCGGGGTCGGTGAACGCCTCGGCGTACCGCTGGTTGGCGTCCACGAGGCGGTTCGTCACCCTGCCGCCAGCGGTTATGGCGTCTTCGGATCCAGTGGGTACTGCTGCAGAAGTCGACATAGCCATGACGTTATCGGTCAGGTGGCGCCCCGGCCTGCTGTGAGAGGGGACAAAGAACGTCATCGCGGCTTGTTGTGAGCTACCCCACACGGACGGCAAACCGGGTCCGGACGGGTGAATCGGTGCGAATCCCGGCTCCTGTCAGGAGGCCGTGCGCGACGCGCAGGCCGGTTGATTGACCGCGAGACAGGGTGGACTAAAGTGACGCGAAGCGGGAGGCGCGGCTCTTCCTGCTGGTGAAACCCCCGGAGACCCCGGCACCCGCCCGGACCGTCTCCCCGCGTGCGCGGCGCGTACGTACGGCTCGGCCTCCTCCCGCTCCCGGTCGGCTGACGCTTCCGGCGCCGGCCGGACTCCCCCCTCACGAGCTGGCGGGGCCCGGTGGTGCGGACGGCACCGCCGGATCATGAGAGGCCTCCTTGAGCCAGAGTCGACACGTCCCGGTGATGCTCCAGCGATGCCTGGACCTGCTGGCGCCCGCCCTGGAGCGCCCGGGAGCGGTGGTCGTCGACTGCACCCTCGGCCTCGGCGGGCACAGCGAAGCACTGCTCACCCGCTTCCCCGAGGCGCGGCTGATCGGCCTCGACCGGGACAAGGAGGCGCTGCGCCTGTCCGGGGAGCGGCTGGCGCCGTTCGGCGAGCGGGCCACCCTGGTGCACGCCGTCTACGACGAACTGCCCGAGGTGCTGGAAAAGCTCCGCATCGCGCGCGTGCAGGGCGTGCTGTTCGACCTCGGCGTCTCCTCCATGCAGCTCGACGAGGCCGACCGGGGCTTCGCCTACGCGCAGGACGCGCCGCTCGACATGCGCATGGACCAGACGACCGGCATCAGCGCGGCCGAGGTCCTCAACACCTACCCGGCGGGCGAACTCGTGCGCATCCTGCGCGCGTACGGCGAGGAGAAGCAGGCCAAGCGGATCGTCTCGGCGATCGTGCGCGAGCGCGAGAAGGAGCCGTTCAGCAACAGCGCCCGGCTCGTGGACCTCATCCGCGACGCCCTCCCGCAGGCCGCCAAGCGCACCGGCGGCAACCCGGCCAAGCGGACCTTCCAGGCGCTGCGCATCGAGGTCAACGGTGAACTGTCCGTCCTGGAGCGGGCGATCCCGGCCGCGGTGAAGGCCGTCGACGTCGGCGGACGGGTCGCCGTGCTGTCGTACCACTCGCTGGAGGACCGGCTGGTCAAGCAGGTGTTCGCGGCCGGTGCCGTGTCCACCGCGCCGCCCGGGCTGCCGGTCGTGCCCGAGCGCTACCAGCCGCGGCTCAAGCTGCTCACCCGTGGTGCCGAACTTCCCACCGAGGAAGAGGTCGCCGAGAACCGCCGGGCCGCCCCGGCCAGACTGCGGGGCGCCGAGCGCATCAGGGAGGACGCCGAGTGAGTGGGACGGGTCGGTTGGATTCCCGGACTCAGCTGGGGGAGTGGTGAGCAGGAAACCCGAACTGAGGGGGAGGGCCGCCCGGCTCGCCCGGCTCTTCCCGGCCGGCCGCGCCAGGGCGGCCCGCACCCCGTTCGTCCTGCTCGTCGTCCTGCTCCTCGGGGGCGGCCTCATCGGGCTGCTGATGCTGAACTCCGCGCTCAGCGAAGGCTCGTTCAAGCTGGCCGACCTGCAGAAGCAGACGAAGAACCTCACTGACGAGGAGCAGGCGCTCCAGCGGGACATCGACGCCTACTCGTCCCCGGACGCGCTGCAGCGCCGGGCCCATGAACTCGGCATGGTCCCGGGGGGCGACCCGGCCTTCCTCGGCCCCGGCGGCACGGTCAAGGGCGTCCCCGGCGGGGCCACCCCCGAGTCCGCCGCCTTCACCGACCCGGTCCCGCCCGAGGCAGCGGCGCTCATCACCTCCCAGGAGACGGGCGACCCGACCGCATCCGCTCCGCGGCGCCATCCGGAAGTGGGAGTGCGGGCGGCTTCGGGC
>NZ_JBSGDB010000462.1:0-6908 GCF_053602155.1 Streptomyces sp. NPDC004561 | reverse complement strand
GGCTGCTGGAGACGGAGCTGACCGCGCGCGGCCTGTTCGACGAGGCCGGCCTCGAAGCCGTACAGGTGGACGCCGAGGCGATGGCCGCTTCGCTGCACGAACCGTGAACGCGGCCCCGCTGTCACCAGGGGGGCCGCCTTCACGCTTCGACGGGCCGGTCAGCAGATGCGGGGCAGTTGCTCCCCCAGCGGCAGGTCCACGACCCGGGTGCCGCCGAGGCCGGTGGCGACGACGACCATCCCGGGGTGGTCCGGGACGCACTCGCCGACGATCGCCGCGCCGACGCCCTGCGGATGGGCGCGCATCGCGGCCAGTACGGCCTCGGCGTGCTCCGGGGGCACGAAGGCGACGAGGCGGCCCTCGTTGGCGACGTAGAGCGGGTCCAGGCCGAGGAAACCGCAGGCGTTCACCACCTCGTCGGGGACGGGGACAGCGCGCTCGCGCAGCCGCACCCCGGTGCCGGAGGCGCGGGCGATCTCGTTCAGGGACGTGCCGAGCCCGCCCCGGGTGGGGTCGCGCAGCACGTGGATGTCCTTGGTGACGTCCAGCATGGCCGCGACCAGGCCGGCCAGGGGCGCGGTGTCGGAGGCGATCTCGACCCCGAACTCCAGGCCCTCGCGGACACTCATGACGGCCACGCCGTGCAGGCCGATCGGGCCGCTGACGATGACGGCGTCGCCCGGCCGGGCGCGCTGCGGCCGGATGTCGACCCCGTCGGGAACGAGGCCGACTCCGGCGGTGGTGACGTAGACGCCGTCGCCGTGCCCGGACTCGACCACCTTGGTGTCCCCGGTGGCCACGGTGACGCCCGCGGCCTCGGCCGCCGCGCCGATCGCGCGGGCGATCCGTCCGACGACGGCGAGTTCCACGCCCTCCTCCAGGACGAAGGCCGTGGAGAGGTAGGCGGGCCGCGCGCCGCTCATCGCGAGGTCGTTGACGGTGCCGTTGACGGCGAGGTCGCCGAGGCTGCCGCCGGGGAAGAACAGCGGGCGCACGACGTAGGAGTCGGTGGAGAAGGCGAGCCGGGCGCCGCCGAGGTCGAGGACGGCCGAGTCGGTCATCGCGGCCAGGACGGGGTTGCCGTAGGCGGGGGCGAAGACCTGGTCGATCAGTTCGGCGGAGAGGGCGCCGCCCCCGCCATGGCCCATGACGACGACGGGCTGGTCGCGCAGCGGGGCCGGGCAGGTCCAGTTCGCGGGGTCGACGGCCGCCGCTTCGGTGGGAGCGAGGTCAGCCAACGGGGTTCATCTCCTCCTGCGGGATGCGGGATCCCTGCGGTGCCGGGGCGTTCATGCGGCGGTACAGGTAGTAGGCGGCGCAGGCGCCCTCGCTGGAGACCATGGTGGCGCCGAGCGGGGTGCGCGGGGTGCAGGCCTTGCCGAACGCCTCGCACTCGGTCGGCTTGATGAGGCCCTGGAGGACCTCGCCGGCCCGGCACACGGCGGGTTCCTCGGTGCGGATGCCGGAGACGTCGAAGCGGTGCTCGGCGTCGTGGGCGCGGAAGGCGTCGCTGAGCCGCCAGCCGCTGGCCGGGATGCGGCCGATGCCGCGCCAGTTGCGGTCGGCGACCTCGAAGACCTCCTCGATCATGCGCAGGGCCGCCGGGTTGCCCTGCTCGCGCACGGCGCGGGGGTAGGCGTTCTCGATCCGGTGCTCGCCGCGCTCCAGCTGGTGGACGGCGCGCCGGATGCCCTCGAGGATGTCCAGCGGCTCGAAGCCGGTGACGACGATCGGCACACGGTGCTTCTCGGCCAGGTCCGGGTACTCGGCGGTGCCCATCACGCTGCACACGTGCCCGGCGGCGAGGAAGCCCTGCACCCGGCAGCTGGGGGCGGTCATGATCGCCTCGATGGCCGGGGGGACCCGGACGTGGGACACCAGCAGGCTGAAGTTGTCGATGCCCAGGCGGCGGGCCTGGTGGACGGCCATGGCGTTGGCGGGCGCGGTCGTCTCGAAGCCGATGGCGAAGAACACGACCTGCCGGTCGGGGTTCTTACGGGCGAGGTCGAGGGCGTCCATCGGCGAGTACACGACCCGGACGTCACCGCCCTCGCCCTTGACCCGGAACAGGTCCCGGTCGGTGCCGGGCACCCGCAGCATGTCCCCGAAGGAGCAGAAGATCACCTCGGGGCGGGCGGCGATGTCCAGGGCCTTGTCGATGACCTCCAGCGGTGTGACGCACACCGGGCAGCCGGGGCCGTGGATCAACTCCACCTCTTCCGGCAGCAGTTGGTCGATGCCGTGCCGGATGATGGAGTGGGTCTGGCCGCCGCAGACCTCCATCAGGGCCCAGGGCCGGGTGGCCGTGGCCCGGATCTCGTCCAGCAACCGGTGGGCCAGCTCAGGGTCGTTGAACTCGTCGATGTACTTCACCGGATCTCACTCCCGCTCTCCTGCCGCGCGGCCTGTTCCCACGCGTCCCCGAACTCCTCCTCCATCAGCCCCAGTTGCTCGAACAGCTCCAGGGACGCCCGGGCCGACTCCTCGTCCAGCCGCTGCAGCGCGAAACCGACGTGGACGATCACGTACTCCCCGACCCGCACATCGGGCAGGTACTCCAGGCAGGCCTGTTTCTGGACGCCGCCGAAGTCGATCAGTCCGGTGAGGGGGTCGGCGCGGTGGTCGATGGACACGACCTTGCCGGGCACTGCCAGACACATGGGTCACTCCGTCTCGTGGTGGGTTGCTGTTCCCGCGACCATGAGCTGGCCGAGCGCCAGACCCCCGTCGTTCGGCGGGACTTCGCCGTGCCGCAGGATCGTGAAGCCGTCGGTGCCCAACAGTCGCGCGCACTCCTGCTCCAGCAGGGCGTTGGCGAAGACCCCGCCGGTGAGGGCGACCGTGCCCAGACCGGTCGCCGTCCGGGCCCGGCGGCAGATCTCCGTGACGGCCCGTGCCACGCCGCGGTGGAAGCGGGCCGCGAGCACCGGGGCGGGGGTGCGCCGCCGCAGGTCCGCGAGCAGGGCCCTGAGCATCGGGGCAGGGGTGCACGCGAGGACGCCGTCACCGGTGAGGCCGAAGGGGTACGCCTCGGCGTCGGCGTCCCGGGCCTGTGTCGCCGCCGCCTCCAGCTCCAGCGCGGCCTGCGCCTCGTAGCCCGCGCGGTGGCACACGCCGACGAGGGACGCGACGGCGTCGAAGAGGCGGCCCATGCTGGACGTCGGCACACAGGCCACCTGGTTGGTCAACTGCTGTCGCAGTACCGCGAGTTCGGACTCCGTGCAGGCGGTGACGCTCGGCAGCTCCGGGTCCCAGGGCAGCCCCGCGGCCCACAGCCGGGCCAGTGCCAGCCGGCAGGGGTTGGCCACGCCGGCGTCACCGCCGGGCAGCGGGGCGGGGGTCACATGGGCGAAGCGGCGGTAGCCGGTGTAGTCGGCGAGCAGGATCTCGCCGCCCCAGACGGTGCCGTCGTCGCCGTATCCGGTGCCGTCGAAGGCGATCCCGATGACCGGGGTGGTGCCGTCGAGGCCGTGTTCGGCCATGGCGGAGGCGATGTGGGCGTGGTGGTGCTGGACCAGCCGCACGGGGAGGTGTGCGGCGCGCCGGCGTGCCCACGCGGTCGAGTGGTAGCCGGGGTGCCGGTCCGCCGCCACCAGTTCGGGGGCGACTCCGGTCAGGCGGGTGAGGTGCAGCTCGGCCCGGCGTGCGGCTTCGAGCGTCGCCAGGTCGCCCATGTCGCCGATGTGCGGTCCCAGCCAGGCCTGGTCGCCCTCGCCGAGGCAGGCCACGTTCTTCAGGTCGCCGCCGACCGCGAGGGCGGGCCGTACCGGAACCGGCAGGCGCAGCGGCCGGGGCACGTATCCGCGGGAGCGGCGCAGCACCTGTTCGGTGCCGTCGGGGCGGACCCGCAGCAGGGAGTCGTCGCAGGGGGAGGCGATGGGCCGGTCGTGGGCGAGCCAGGCGTCGGCGAGCCCCGCGAGCCGGGTCAGCGCCTCGACGTCGTCGGTGACGATGGGCTCCCCGGAGCGGTTGCCGCTGGTCATGACCAGTGCGCGCGGGCCGGGCGGATCGCCGGGCAGCCCGAACAGCAGGGTGTGGACGGGGGTGTAGGGCAGCATCACGCCGAGGTGCGGGCTGCCCGGGCAGACCTGGCCGGCGAGCCGGGTTCCGTCCGCCGGTGTGCGGCGGCGCAGCAGGACGATGGGGCGGCGGGCGCCGGTCAGGGCGGCCCGTTCGGCGGCGGAGAGGATCGCGAGACGCTCCGCGGTGCCGAGGTCGGCGCACATCACCGCGAACGCCTTGCCGCCGCGTTCCTTGCGGCCGCGCAGGGTGGCGACGGCCTGTTCGTCCGTGGCGTCGCAGGCCAGGTGGTAGCCGCCGACTCCCTTGACGGCGACGATCCGTCCGGCGGCGAGCAGCGCCCGCGCGGCGGCGAGGGCGTCCGCGTCCCGGGCCGGGCGGACCCCGAGGCCGTCGGCCGGGGTCAGGGTGAGGCGCGGTCCGCAGTCCGGGCAGGCGACGGGCTGGGCGTGGAAGCGCCGGTCGGCCGGATCGCCGTACTCCCGGGTGCAGTCGGGGCACATGGGGAAGCCGGCCATGGTGGTCGCGACGCGGTCGTACGGCATGCCGGTGGCGATGGTGAAGCGGGGGCCGCAGTGGGTGCAGGTGATGAACGGGTGCCGGTGGCGCCGGTCGGCCGGATCGGCCAGTTCGCGCAGGCAGTCCTCGCAGGTGGCGGTGTCGGGCGGGAGCTGGGTGCGGCCGGTCGCCCGGTCGGTGGAGCGGATGGCGAAGGGGCCGGTGTCGCCCGTGGCGGGCAGGTCCTGGCCGACGATGCCCGTCACCGTGGCCAGGGGCGGGGGGCGGTGGGCCAGCAGGTCGCAGAAGCGGTCCACCCCGTCCGCCGGGCCCTCGACCTCGATGAGCACGCCGTCGCCGGTGTTGCCGACGAAGCCGGCCAGGGCGAGTTCGGCGGCCAGGCGGTGGACGTACGGCCGGAATCCGACGCCCTGCACGGTCCCGCGCACGGTGAGCCGGCGGCGGACCAGCCCGGTGGCGGGGGCGGTCATGCGACGGGGGCGGACGGGCTGTGGTGGTGGCCGTGCGGGTGGGGGGCGAGCGGCGGCCGGTGCGCCGGGTTGCCGTCGCGGGTGGCGAGGGCCCGGTCGAGGAGGGTGCCGACCCCGTCGCCGGTGCGGGCGCAGGACCGTACGATCTCCACGCCCGGGTTGACCCGCTGGACGTTCGCCCGGAAGGCGGCCTCGTCGAAGCCGGCCGCTTCGGCCAGGTCGGTCTTGGTGATGACGACCAGGTGGGCGGAGCCGAAGGCGGTGGGGTACTTCAGCGGCTTGTCCTCGCCCTCGGTGACCGCCATCAGCACGATCCTGAGGGTCTCGCCGAGGTCGTACGAGGCCGGGCAGACGAGGTTGCCGACGTTCTCCACGAAGAGCACGGAGGTGTCCGGGGGCAGCCAGCCCGCCAGCCGGGCGCGCACCTGGCCGGCCTCCAGGTGGCACAGCCCGTCGGTGAGGAGCTGCTGGACGGGGGCGCCGGAGCGGGCGAGGCGGACGGCGTCGTTCTCGGTGGCGAGGTCGGCGGTCAGGGCGGCCACCGGCACGCCCCGCTCGACCGCGCGGGCCAGCATCCGGCCGAGGAGTTCGGTCTTGCCGCTGCCGGGGCTGGACAGCAGGTTGACCACGGTGACGCCCTGCCGGGCCAGGTCCTCGCGCAGGCTGGCGGCAAGGTCGTCGTTCTTCGCCAGGACGGCCTGTCTGACGTCGGACCGGCACATGGGCGCTGCTCCTCGGAGTCGGCGGCTGGGCCCGGGACGCGTCCCGCGCGGCCCGGGGTGTCACCGATCTTCGGCGGTGCCGGCCGTGCGGGCGGGCAGCGCAGCCGCGTGCGGGGGCCCGGATTCCACCGGGCGGCCCAATGACGGTGCGGGTGCGTGCGGATCGGCCAGCAGGGCGGGGATCAGCGTGTGCAGCGCGTCCACGGCGTGGTCGACGGCCGCCCGCACGGGTGTGCTGAGTCCCGGCAGGATGTCCTCGTCGCCGCCGGGCAGCACCGCCGGCTCGCAGGCGAGGACGAGGACCCGGGGCAGCGGCTCGTCGCCCAGGTGGGTGGCCAGGGCCAGGACCTTCGCGGGGTCCATGCCGTGGGCCTCGGGCGGGACGGTGCCGTCGGGGGGTTCGGCTTCGATCAGGGACAGGGTGCCGGGGCGGTGCCCGCGGCGCGCCGCGTCGACCAGGACGGCGGTGGTGCACCCGTCGAGCAGGGTGTAGGCGAGGTCCAGGCCGCGGATGCCGTAGTCGCGCACCCGCACCTCGGGCGGCAGCGGTCGGTGGTCGAGGGCGCGGATCACCTCGGGGCCGAAGGCGTCGTCGGCGAGGAAGATGTTGCCGACGCCCGCGACCAGCAGCCGGGCCGTCAACGGACTTCTCCGGCGGGCGTGGTGAGGGGCCGGGGCGAGCCCGTCGGCGTCTTGCGGACGAAGGCCGAGCGCAGGCCGTGGTAGGGCGCCGTGGGGTCGAAGAAGACGGCGTGCATCCGGGCGAGTTCGGCCTGCCGGTACTCGGCGAGCGGGCGTTCCCGTTCACCGGCCGCGCGGGCGGCCGCCTTGGCGGCGATCCGCCGGTCCAGGTCGGGGGCGGCGGCGAGGCCGGTCGCGAACCGCTCGACCTCGGTGGCGAAGTGCCCGGGCGCGGCGGGCACGAGGCGGTCCACCAGCCCGAGCCGCTCGGCGGCCGCGGCGCTCATGGGCAGCGCCTCGGTGGTCAGCCGGTGGGCGTGTTCCGGCCCGACGCGACGCGGCAGGGAGTAGGTCCAGAACTCCGAGCCGTACAGGCCCATGCGCCGGTAGTGCGGGTTGAGGACGGTGCCGGTGCGGCACCACACCTGGTCGGCGGCGAGGGCGAGCATGGCGCCGCCGGCGGCCGCGTTGCCGGCGAGCGCGGCCACCGTTGCGG
>NZ_JBSGDB010000461.1:0-6915 GCF_053602155.1 Streptomyces sp. NPDC004561 | reverse complement strand
GGATCACAGTTGTGAACCAGGACCGGCGTAGCCCCCGCCAGCACATAGTACGTGTGGAGGGTGGCTGGCGTTCCTTCAACCTCCCAGCTGACTGCCGGTGCGGCTTGCGGACCACCAGTCCGATCGAGTCCACCTTGGCCACTGTCGGGCTGCCGGCCACGGCCACCTGCGGCGCCGGACCGACCACTGCCGCCCTCGCGATGGTTGTCAAGCATGTATGGTCCGAACAGAAGCGCTGGCCGGCCATGGATGCGCGGACATCGTCGCAGGGTTCGTGCCGGCGCCCGCCTCGAACGCGGCTTGTTCCGGCACAAGCTGAGGCTCCTGATCTTTCGCTAGGCGTCGTCGCCCGCCTGGGGGTCGTAGTCGGCCGGGCGGTCGGCGCAGGCGAAGCCGTGGCGGGCGGGGTAGGTCACCAGCTCGTGCGGCACCGTGGCCTTGGTGAGTCGCTCCTCGGCCTGCTCGCACGAAGGCGCCGCGCGACCAGGGCGCACGGCAGAGGATGGCCGTCCTATCACAGCCCGAACGCTGGTGCAGCCGATCGTGCTCGGCTCCGTCGGTGTGCCGGGCCGGATCGCCGAGTTCAGAGGAAACCCAGAGCTTTGGGCGTCTGGTGCGGGTTTGTATTCTGCGTTACACCGGTTGTGGCATGTCCATGTCTGAAATCTGCCGCCGCCAGGTTTCCGAGACTGAGGAGTAACCCCCATGCACTTCTCACCGGCACTGACGTTACGCAGCATGCGGCCGGTCGTGCAGGCCGCCTTTCGCCTGCTGACCGGTTTCCTCTTCGCCTGTCACGGCGCCGCGGCCCTGTTCGGGGTCCTGGGCGGCGCCCACGGCGGCGGTACGGTCTCCGTCCTGCAGTGGCCGGGGTGGTGGGCCGCGGCCATTGAACTGGTGGGCGGCACCCTGGTGGCTCTCGGCCTGTTCACGCGGACCGCGGCCATCATCTGCTCCGGGTCCATGGCCTACGCGTACTTCAGCGTGCACCAGTCCCACGCGCTGTTCCCCATCGACAACGGCGGTGAGCCGGCTGTCATGTTCTGCTGGGCGTTCCTGCTGATCGCCTGCGTCGGGCCCGGGGTCTGCGCACTGAGTACCTTTCTGAAGGGAGGGATGACCCCGGCCGCGGATGAAGGTGCGGCTCCGGTGCCCACCTCGTAAGCATGTCCTGCCGATGACAGGACGGCCCACACATCCCCTCGGTTCCGAGGGGATGTTCGGGTTGCTCAGAAAGCGATCACGATCGGCGTTTCCCTTGCTCCGCTCGTGCGGGTGGGATCAGCGACATGAGCCCAGATGATGGCGGTGATACATTCCCTGATCACCGTGAGACGCACCTCGGTTCCGCAACTCATATAAGCGGACGGCGATTGTGGCCAGAATGACTGTGACAGGTGCGGCGGTCTCGACGCCTGTTTGGTGCATCAGTGGAGCTGGGTGAGGCCTCGGTAGTCGGTAACCGACCTTGCATGCCGCCCTTCTCGGCAACGCATGCCGGGGCGAGATGGATGAGTACACTTTCGAGTGAATGGCCACTGTCGATCTCGGCAGGCGCTTACGACAGAGGAGTGCCGTCATGCGCGCCACGTGTCGTCGGTGCAGGGGCGCCCCGAGCCGCCGGTGTGTGCCAGTGTGCCGAGAAGGCTCCGTGATCGGCGCGGCGGGCTGCCGCCGCTGGTTGGCAAAAGCACAGGTCTGCGGCGATACGAGGTGGCAACCAATGGCTGTGGTCACACCGGCGGGCATGGGCGACGACCCCGGGCTGTTCACCCCCGACTCCGTGACCTGGCAGATGCACGGCGACCCCATGATGTGGGTCGCAGGCGTCCGGGCGCTCTACCTCCAGGCCCTGCATCCCCGCGCGGTCCGGGGCGTCCTGCAGAACTCCGACTTCCGGCGCGACGCGTGGGGTCGGCTGATGCGCACCGCGAACTTCGTCGGTACGACGACGTACGGCACCACCGAGGCCGCCGAACGCGCGGGCGCCCGCGTCCGCAGGATCCACGGCATGCTGAGCGCGACCGACCCGGCCACGGGCGAGCGGTACGGCGTCGGCGAACCCGCGCTGCTGCTGTGGGTGCACTGTGCGGAGATCGACTCCTATCTGCACGTCCTGCGCCGCTCCGGCTTCCCGCTCACCGACGCCCAGGCCGACCGCTACATAGCCGAACACCGCGTCAGCGCCCGCCTGGTGGGCCTCGACGCGAGGACCGTTCCGGCGAACCGGGCCGAGCTGGCCGCCTACTTCGAGCGGGTGCGGCCCGAACTGGCCGCGGGACCCGAGGCCCGCGTGGTGGACGACTTCCTGCTCCGCCCGCCGACGCACCCCCTCCTGGTCCCGGCGCGCGAGGTGCTGTGGCGGCGTGTGGCGCATCTGGCGTACGCCGCTCTGCCGCCGTACGCCCACGCGTTGTACGGCAGACCGGCCCCCGCACCCGCCGTCGTGACCCGCCGGCTGCGGGTCACGGGCGCCCTGTTGCGCCGTGTTCCCGCACGTCTGCGCTGGCAGCTGCCGCCCAAACACATTCTGCGCGCGATGGCGCGGCTCGGCCCGGACGCCCGTCCGGCACCGTACAAAGTCGGGCGATAGACCGCCATACTGGACGAGCAGGGGTGCGTCACGGATCGGGCCGGACCGGTGGGGTTCGGGTCCGGCGCGGCGGGCTTCCCGGGGGCGGGGCGGACGGCGACGGGGGCGGCGGATCGCTATGGGGGAAAACAGGCTGGTCCAGGGCCGGTACCGGCTGCTCGAACTGATCGGGCGGGGCGGGATGGGCGAGGTGTGGCGGGCCCGGGACGAGTCCCTGGGCCGGCGGGTCGCGGTGAAGTGCCTGAGGCCGCCGGGACCGTACCACGACCCGTCGTTCACCCGAGTGCTGCGGGAACGGTTCCGCCGGGAGGCCCGGGTGGCCGCCGCGCTCTCCCACCGCGGGGTGACCGTCGTGCACGACTTCGGCGAGTCCGACGGGGTGCCGTATCTCGTCATGGAGCTGCTGGAGGGCCATGACCTGAGCCGGCTGCTGGCGGACAACAAGGGGCATCCGCTGCCGGTTGACGACGTGCTCGACATCGCCGGCCAGGTCGCCGCCGCCCTCGCCTACACTCATCGGCAGGGCATAGTGCACCGGGACCTGAAACCGGCCAACATCGTGCGGCTGACCGACGGCACCGTGAAGATCTGCGACTTCGGCATCGCCCGCCTCGGCCACGACATCGGCTTCACCGCCCGGCTGACCGGCACCGGGGTGGCGCTCGGCACCCCGCACTACATGTCCCCGGAGCAGATCGGCGGCGACGCCGTCGACCGGCGCAGCGACCTGTACTCGCTGGGCTGCGTGCTGTACGAAATAGCCACCGGGGCACCCCCGTTCGACCTGGACGACGCCTGGGCGATCCTCATCGGCCACCGTGACACCCCGCCCCGGCCCCCGCGCGAACGGCGCCCGGAGCTGCCCGCCCGCCTCGACCGCGTCATCCTCGCCCTGCTCGCCAAACGTCCCGAGGAACGACCGTACGACGCCGAGGAGTTGGTACACCTGCTCCGGCCGGGACGGACCACGACCGCCCACCTCCCGACCGTGCCGCCGACCCGTCCTCCGGGCGGGGAGCCGGGTCGGCTCACCACCACCTCCGAACCGGCCTTCCCGGAGCCGCACCGCACCCGGCTGCCGTCCTGGACCCAGGGCATGACCACCGGTCACAAGGCGATGGGAGCGCCCGGAGCCGGACTGCCCGCGCTGCCCCCGGACCCGGGCGCGGCGCTGACGGGCCGGTGGGCCACCGGCCCGGCCGGCGCGGCGGTGGCGCTGCTGACCGGCCCGGCGCCGCACACCCTCGCCGCCCTGACCGCACGGCACCACGAGGGCGTCCGGCTGGCCGGCGACGGCCGCTGGGCGGAGGCCGGTGAGGTGTACCGGGCCGTTGCCGCCGAGCGGGCCGCCCTGCTCGGCCCCGACCACCCCGAGACCCTGGCCAGCCGCTACGAGGCCGCCTTCACCCTCGTACGCACCGGCCGCGCGCCCGAGGCGCTGCCCCTCTACACGGACATCACCGCAGCGCGGACGCGCACCCTCGGCGCGGACCACCCCGACACCCTCGCCGCCCGCTACGAGAGCGCCCTCAGCCTCGGCCGCCTCGGCCGCAGCGCGGAGGCCCTGCGCCGGTACCGCGAGCTGATCGACGACCGCACCCGCGTCCAGGGCCCCGACCACCCCGAGACCCTCCGCGCCCGGCACGGCCTCGGCGTCAACCTCGGCCGCCTCGGCCGCTGGGAGGAGGCGTTCGCCGAGGCCCGCGAGGTGTGCGCCCTGCGTGCCCGCGTCCTCGGCCCCGACCACCCCGACACACTCGTCAGCCACCGCGAGATCGCGGTCGCCCTCGGCTGGCTGGGCCGCTGGCCGGACGCCCTCACCGAGTACCGCCGCGTCGCCGCCGCCCGCGAGCGCGTCCTCGGAGCCGACCACCCCGACACCCTCGCCGGCCGCAACGACGAGGCCCACTGCCTCCAGCGCCTCGGGCGGGACGCGGAGGCCGGCGAGCTGTACCGCAGGATCGCGGCGCACCACCAGCGGCGCGCCTCGGCCGGCCCCTGACCAGGGGCCGCGCCGCACGGTGGCAGGGGCTCGCCTCTGGTCGTCGTGGATCATCGCGTGTTACGAAGGACCATGCCTGAGAACGAGGGAACCCGCGCGTACGACGCCGTCATCGTCGGTGGCGGCCACAACGGTCTGGTCGCCGCCGCCTACCTGGCCCGGGCCGGACGCTCCGTGCTGGTGCTGGAGCGGCTGGACCACACGGGCGGGGCCGCCGTCTCCACGCGGCCGTTCGCCGGGGTGGACGCCCGCCTGTCGCGCTACTCGTACCTGGTCTCCCTGCTGCCGCCGAAGATCGTCGCCGATCTGGGCCTCGACTTCCGCGTCCGCTCCCGGACCATCTCGTCGTACACCCCCGTGGAGCGCGCCGGACGGCCCACCGGACTGCTGGTCGGCGGCGGCGAGCGGCGCACCCGGGAGGCCTTCGCCCGGCTGACCGGCGGCGAGCGCGAGCACGCGGCCTGGCAGCGCTTCTACGACATGACCGGCCACGTCGCCCGGCGTGTCTTCCCGACCCTCACCGAGCCGCTGCCCGGCCGGGACGAGCTGCGCCGCCGGATCGACGACGAGACCGCCTGGCGGGCCCTGTTCGAGGAGCCGATCGGCGTCGCCGTGGAGGAGCGGTTCGACGACGACCTGGTCCGGGGCGTGGTGCTCACCGACGCGCTCATCGGGACCTTCGCCGACGCCCATGACCCCTCACTCGCCCAGAACCGCTGCTTCCTCTACCACGTCATCGGCGGCGGCACCGGCGCCTGGGACGTCCCCGTCGGCGGCATGGGCGCCCTCACCGACGCCCTGGCGGCGGCGGCCCGCTCGGCGGGCGCGGTGATCGCGACCGGGCACGAAGCCGTCCGGATCGACACCGACGGGCACACCGCCGAGGTCACCTACCGCACCGCCGACGGCGAGGGCGTGGCCGCCGCCCGGCACGTCCTGGTGAACGCCTCCCCGCAGGAACTGGCCACCCTCACCGGCGACACGCCGCCGGAACCCGCCGAGGGCGCCCAGCTCAAGGTCAACATGCTCCTCAAGCGGCTGCCGAAGCTCCGCGACCCCGCGGCCGACCCCCGCGAGGCCTTCGCCGGCACCTTCCACATCGCCGAGGGCTACCAGGAACTGGCCACTGCCCACGCGCAGGCCGCGTCCGGCCGGCTCCCCGCCGCTCCGCCCTCGGAGATCTACTGCCACTCCCTGACCGACCCCACCATCCTCGGCCCCGAACTCGCCGAGCGCGGCTACCAGACGCTCACCCTCTTCGGCCTGCACACCCCGGCGAGGCTGTTCGCCGGGGACAACGACGCCGTACGCGAGGAACTGCTGAAGTCCACCCTCGCCCAGCTCGACGCCCACCTCGCAGAACCGCTCGCCGACTGCCTGGCCACCGACGCCGACGGCCGCCCCTGCATCGAGGCCAGGACCCCGCTCGACCTCGAACGGGACCTGCGGCTGCCCGGCGGCAACATCTTCCACCGGGCCCTGTCCTGGCCCTACGCCCAGGAGGACACCGGCCGTTGGGGCGTGGAGACCCGCCACCCGGGCGTCCTGCTGTGCGGCGCCGGTGCGGTGCGCGGGGGAGGGGTCAGCGGGGTGCCCGGGCACAACGCGGCGATGGCGGTCCTGGAGGCCACCGAGTAACGACCGTACGCTCCAAATAATCTGACGGGACGTCAGAAAAAGCCTTCCGCCGTGCGGACGGCTGCGGCATCCTGCGCCCATGCAGACGGAGCTGAGCAAGCAACTGGGCGTCGAGCACGCCGTCTTCGGCTTCACGCCGTTCCCCGCCGTCGCCGCGGCCATCAGCCGGGCCGGCGGCTTCGGAGTGCTCGGCGCGGTCCGCTACACCGCCCCTGACGACCTCAAGCGCGACCTCGACTGGCTCGACGCGCACGTCGACGGCCGGCCCTACGGGCTGGACGTGGTCATGCCCGCCAAGAAGGTCGAAGGAGTCACCGAGGCCGACGTCGAGGCGATGATCCCCGAGGGGCACCGCCGGTTCGTGCGCGACACCCTCGCCCGGCACGGGGTCCCGGAGCTGGCCGAGGGCGAGGCGTCCGGGTGGCGCATCACCGGCTGGATGGAACAGGTCGCCCGCACCCAGCTCGACGTCGCCTTCGACCATCCGGTCGCGCTCCTCGCCAACGCCCTCGGCCCGCCCCCCGCCGACGTCGTCGCCCGCGCCCACGACCGGGGGGTGGGGGGGGGCGCCCCCCCCGGGCGCCGCCCCCCCCCCCCGGGGGCCCCGGGGGGGGGGGGCGCCAAAGGGGGGGGGGCGGGGGCCGGGGCCGCCGGGCCCCCCCCGGGGGGGGGCCCCACGGGG
>NZ_JBSGDB010000460.1:0-6947 GCF_053602155.1 Streptomyces sp. NPDC004561 | reverse complement strand
TCGCCTGGGACGGCTACCACGCCGGCCACCCGGCGCCCGCCCGCGTGGACCTGCCCACCTACGCCTTCCAGCGCAAGCGCTACTGGCTGCCCTCCATCTGCCGGTGCCGGTCGCCGGGGTCGTCGCCGTGCCGCCCGGGCTGCCGCCGCCCCCGTTCCCGTCCCGGTTCAGCAGCAGCGCCGCGGCCGACACGCCCGCACCCGCCAGCGCGGCGACGAGCAGCGCCGCGATCAGCACCCCGCGCGTGGACGGCCGCCCCGGCGACTGCTCCGCCGGCGGCCGGGGCGCGCCGGGCGGCTGCGCCGCGCCACGCGGCAGGTCCGGCTGGGTCGGCGCGTACGGCGCGGGGGCCTTCGGCGTACGGGCCCCCACGATCCGGTGGGCGCGCCCGCCGCCCGGGGTGTCGGCCGCGCCGGGTGCGTCGGGGGTGTGTCCGGTCTCCAGATACGCCCCCAGCATCCGCTCGGCCTCCGCCGCGCCCAGCCGCCGGTCGGGATCGCGTTCCAGCAGGCCCCGTACGACGGGCAGCAGCGGTTCGGCCTGCTCGGGTGGCCGGATGTCGGCGGCGACCACCGCGTGCAGGATGCCGCCGAGCGAGTCGCGCCGGAACGGCGACTCGCCGCTGAGCACCGTGCACAGCAGCGCGCCGAGCGACCACAGGTCGGACTCCGGCCCGGTGCGCACCCCGGACATCCGCTCCGGCGCGGTGTACTCGGGCGAGCCGACGAAGGAACCGGTCTCGGTGAGCGTGGTGGCGCCCGCGACCTGTGCGATGCCGAAGTCGGTGAGCACGACCCGGTCGGTGCCGGACTCGATCAGGACGTTCGCGGGCTTGATGTCCCGGTGCAGCACCCCGGCCTGGTGCGCGGTGCGCACCGCGCTCAGCAGGGCGATGCCGATCCGCGCGGCCTCGGCGGCGTCCACCGGGCCGTCGCGGGCGATCCGGTCGGCCAGCGAACCGCCGTCGATCAACTCCATGACCAGATACGGCCGGTCGTCCTGCTCCACCACGTCGTGCACGACGATGATGTGCGGATGCCGCAGCTGGGCGACCGCGCGGGCCTCGCGGAAGGTGCGGTCCCGGCGGCGCCGGGCGTCGTCCTCCGCCAGCGAGTCGTCCTGGAGGAGTTCCTTGACCGCCACGCGGCGGCCCAGCAACTGGTCGCTCGCCCGCCACACGACGCCCATGCCGCCGCGCCCGATGCGCGCCTCCAGACGGTAACGGCCCGCGATCACACGGAAGTCGGCGCCCTCGGTCCCCATGCGCCCCATCATGCCGCACCGGACCCACGCCCTCCGGGGCACCGACCGGCCAGCCGAGCCGATCGACCAGCGGTTTTCGGCCGTATCAGCCCTCGTTCGGCTGCTGCCAGGTCTGCAGCACCCACTTGAACTGCTTGTCGGCCCGCGCCCAGTCCTGGGCCGGCGACGACATGTAGATCGCGTACTCGGCACCGGCGCGCGAGAAGTACGTCTCCTCGACCGCGTGCCGCGGACCGGCGACGTGCGGCGGGTCCTTCTTCAGCGCGTTCCAGGTGTACTCCCAGAGCGAGCCCTTGCAGTCGCGGTAGAGGTTCTCCTTCAGGGTCACGCGCTTGTAGCCGACCAGCCGCTGGAGCTGCTGCTCCAGATCGAGTTGGTGGTTGTAGGCGTCGGCGAAGTCGGGAGACGCGTCGATGGCGATGCGGACGAAGTGCAGACCGCCGTCGGGCGAGTAGTCGACCTGCTTCAGCGCGCCGTTGAGCTCGTAGACCTTCCGCTTCCAGCCCTTGGGCAGGGAGAGGCTGAAACCCAGCGGGTCGTGGTAGGTCCGCCAGTCGGCGGGGACCGTGCCCGCGGGGCCCTGGGTGCTGCCGTCGCTCGCCGAGGAGCCGGGGGCGGGCGTCGAACCTCCGCGCGTCCCGGAGTCCTGCCGCGTCCCGTTCCACTCCTGGAAGGCCACCGCCGCGCCGCCGCCGAGCACGGCCGCCACGGCGACGACGAGCACAAGCGTACGCAGCCGCCGGCGCCGGGGCCGGCCGGCCCGTCCCCCGCCGTGCGCGGGCACCGGGCCCACGGTCGTGGGCCCCAGCGTCGTCGGGCCGGTCCCGGAACGGCCCGCGGCCGCGCCGCCGTACCCGGATGCGGCCGTCCCCGCCCCGTGACCGGGGACGGCCGTACCCGGGCCGTATCCGGAGGCGGACGTTCCGGAGTCGTATCCGGAGGCGCCCGGCCCGGAGCCGTGTCCCGCCCCCTGGGTCCCCGACGCGTGCACGCCCGAGCCCTGGGTGGGGACGAACGCCTGGGCGGTGCTGGGCCGTCGGCCCTCCGCCGCCTCGGCGAGCATCTGCTCCGCCTCCTCCGCGCCCGGCCGCTGGGCCGGTTCCTTGCGCAGCATGGCGGAGATGACCGGGCCGAGCGCCCCGGCGTGGCGCGGCTCGTCGGCGTCCTCCTCGACGACCGCCTGCATGGTGCTCAGCGGCGAGGTGCGGCGGAACGGCGAGCGGCCCTCGACGGCCGTGTACAGCGTGGCGCCGAGCGCCCACAGGTCGGAGGAGGGGCCGGGGTCGTGGCCGCGCACCCGCTCGGGCGCGAGGTAGTCGACCGAGCCGACGACCTCTCCGGTGCGGGTGATGGTGGTGTCGCCCTCGATCTGGGCGATGCCGAAGTCGGTGAGCAGCACCCGGCCGTCGCTGCCGAGCAGCACGTTGCCGGGCTTGACGTCCCGGTGCAGCACTCCGGCGGAGTGCGCGGCGCGCAGCGCCCGCAGCACCCACAACCCGATCCGCGCGGCCTCCCGCGGCTCGACGCGCCCCCGCTCCTTGACCGCGTCGGCAAGCGAGTTGCCCTCGACCAGCTCCATGACGATCCAGGGGCGGCCGTCGTGTTCGAGGACGTCGTGCACGGTGACGACGGCCGAGTGGTTGATGCGCGCGGCGGCCCGTGCCTCGGCCCGGGTGCGGGCCAGCAGAACGGCCCGGTCGCTGTCGGAGACATAGAGCGCGGCGGTCAACTCCTTGACGGCGACCGTCCGGTGCAGCACCTCGTCGTGGGCGCGCCACACCCGGCCCATGCCGCCGCTGCCGATGGAGTCGGCAAGCCGGTAGCGGCCCGCTATGAGCAGGCCCTGCATCTGATTCACGTTGCCCCGCAATGCTCTTGTCAGGGTCAGACTAAGGACCGGCCTGCCATCAGGGAACAAGCGGGGTCCCAAGGAAACCGCACTGTGACGATGGTCATTTCTCCGCGAGAGCGGGAACCGGACAACCGCCGGCCCGGCCCGTGCACACGGTGCTCAACCCGTATAGCGGTACGTCGCGGTGGCCTGCTCGTACAGCCGCGTCACCTCGTCCCGGTCGGCCTCCGGGCCGCGGACCTGGACGAGGTGGTAGCGGCCGTTCAGCAGGATCGCCATGTTGCGCACGTACAGGTCGCGTCCCTGCCCGTCGGTCCAGGTGAACTGCCCCTCGGCCATGGTCCGTCCGCCCACCTCGATGGTCCGCAGACCGGTGGCCGTGGCCCAGCTGGAGTCCCGGTACGGCTGGAGTTCGCTCTCCTTGTCCCGCTGGTAGACCATCGGGTCGCTGCCGTAGGCCGAGGCGCTGTCGCGGCCGGGCACGACGATCAGCTCGAAGTTCCCGTGCGCGTACACCACCTGGCCGCTGCCGTTCTTCGGGGTGCGGCCCCAGCCCTCGGCGACGGCGAGCTCGAATCCCTCGGGGTCCTTGCGCAGGGTGAAGCCGTCCGCGGCGGAGGAGTCCCCTCCGGTCTGGGTCTCGGTGGCGGGCGCGGACGCGGAGGGGCTGCCGTCCGGGGCGCCCTGCCCTGAGGACGGCGGCCGGGTGCCCGAGGGGGCGGGGCTCGCCTCCCCCGCGCTGCCGGTACGGTCCGTGCGGCCGGCGGCGCCGCTCTCCCCCTGCTTCGGCATGAACAGCATCGCGTAGGCGATCGCCCCGGCCAGCAGGAGCAGGATCAGCAGGAGCAGGGTCCGGCCGAGGCTGCGCGGCGAACCCTCCTCCTCCCGGCCCCGCTTGTGCCGGCCGTGCGGATGGGTCGCGGGCAGCCCGGCGCGCCGCCTCCGCACCAGCTCGCCGCGCCGCCGGACGATCGGCAGCCGGCTCGGGTCGGCGGGCGGCACGGAGACGACATGCGCACCGGCGTCCGGCTCGGGCGCGGACCGCACCAGCGAACGCAGCCAGCCGCTCAGCTCCTCGAAGTCCAGCCGCTCGATGGGGTCCTGGCGCAGCAACGACTCCACCACCGGCCGCAGCGGGCCGCACTCCTCGGCGAAGGCGGGCGGCTCCGCGCACACCAGTTGCACCAGTTCGGCCGTGGAGTCCTCCGGGTACGGCGCATGCCCCTGCACGGCCCGGAAGAGCAGCGCGCCCAGCGCCCACAGGTCGGTGGCGGGCCCGATCGGCGCCGCGAGCTGCCAGTTCTCGTGCACGGGCCCGGCCTGCTCCGGCGCCCATCGCTCGGTCACCGGCCCGACCACCGTCATCCGCACCTGCCGCGCCCGCTCGGCGGCGAGCGCGGTGGCGGGACTTCTGCGGAGCGGAGCACCGGCGTCGGGGCTGTCCCAACGGCCGCCGGCCTGCGCCGGGAGGGCAGGGGCGGCGGGGTGGCCCTCGTGGGCGGGGGCCGGGGTCGCGGTACCGGCCGGACCGGTGCGCGGCGCGGCACCGTGCCACGGGGCGCCCTGCACGCCGTACGGGTCGACTGTCCGGCCGGGCGGTATGACGGTGCCCTCGCCGGAGGGGTACGACGACTGCGCCGCACCGTCGGTCCGGTCGCCGCCGGTGTCGCCGTCGGCGGCCCGCCGGGCCCCCGGCAGCGCGGCGCGCCCGCTGTGCTGGGCCTCCTGCACCCGGGCGGCGGCACGGGCGCCCGCCCGGTACGCGGCGATGGCCCCGGCCCGGGCGGCACGGATGTCCGCGCCGCTCTCCAGGGCCCGCTGTCCCGTCGGCCCGGGCACCCCGGGCCCGCCGGACGCCCCGTTCGCGCCCGGCACCGGCAGTGGCCCGGCCGCCCGCGCCTGGATCGCGGCCCGGCGCGCGGCCTCGGGATCGACATTGGCGGACGGAACCCCCGCGGCACCGGCCGGCCGGCCCGGGGGCACCGCCCGGCCCCCGCCGGGAGTTACCCCGGCGCCCGGCTCCGCCGGCTCCTCGTTCTCGTCCTCGTCCTGGACGGGCACGGGGTCGTACCCGCACAGCGCCTCCTCCGCCGCGCCCGCCGCGAGGCCGGTCAGCATCACACGGCCGTCGTCGCAGACGAGCACCGTGCGGGCGGTGATGTTGCGGTGCACCCAGCCATGACCGTGCAGCACCCGGAGCGCCATGAGCACGTCGGAGGCGACCTCGGCCGCCCGGTACGGCGTCAACGGCTTCTCGGCCAGCAGCGCGGACAGCGGGCGCGCGGCCACCCACTCGCTGACGATCCACAGGGACCCGCCCTCGGCGAACACGTCGAAGACCTGGTCCAGGCGCGGGTGGTCGGGGATACGGGCCGCCGCCTGCGCGGCCTCCACGGCGCGCCGCACCGCCGGGTCGGCGGGCTGCCGGGTGGCGGTCCGTGCGGACGGCGCCGGACGGGCCCCGCGCTCACGGGCGGTGAACCCCTCGGGCAGGCCCTCCGCGTCGAGCACCTCGGCCTCGACGACCTCCGGCAGCGGCACCTGCCGGACCAGCACCTCCTGGCCGCTGTAGGTGTCGAAGGCGCGGGTCTCGGTGAGTTCGTACTCGTCGGACGGCGGCAACGGCAGGCGGTAGCGGTCGGCCAGCACCCGGCCCGCGTAGTCGTCCACTCTGCCTCCCCCGGCCGCCCGGTCGGTCACATCCGTTCGCCTGACGGCCCGTTTCACACACGCTTCCGGCTGCGTACGGTCCGCAACCATTCACGATACGTGCCGGAGGCAACCCGCACCGAGTGGATGCCGGATTCTCACGCCCCAAAGCGGCGCCCGGCGCCTAGGACTTGGGCCGGAAGGACTCCGTCAGGGTCTGCCAGGTGTCCTTGCGCAGGCCGCTCTGCCAGTCGTCGGCCTTCGCCGTGTACATCAGCCCGTAACCGAGGTGGTCGTTCACCACGAAGCCCCGGTCGATGGAGCGGTAGGAGGTGCCGCCGTCGGCGTAGGTGAACTCCCAGTCGGCGGTGTTCCAGCTGCGGTAGCCGACCTTCTCGATGCGGATGCGGTGGTACTGGGGGCGCACCATGTAGCCCTCCTGGTTCCGCCAGTCCGCGACCGGGTCGCTCTTGGGGGAACCCGTCCAGCCGATGAGCAGCTTCTGCCCGTCGGGACCGGTGTAGCGGTCCCCGGCGGCCCCGCTGGACTGGTAGCTCCAGCCCTTGGGCAGCCCGATCGTGTAGCCCTGGCCGCCCGTGTGGGTCGACACCGCCGGCGCGCTCCCGCCGCCCTTGGCGCCGGGCGACGCGGAGCCCGCGCCGTCGGCGGACTCGCTCGCGCCGGGGGCCTTCGCGGAACCGGTGCCGGCGGACGCCGACCGCCCGTCCGCCCGCGTCCCGCTGTCCGTACCGCCCGCGCCCTTGGTGCCCTTGTTCTTGTCCTCCTTGGTGGAGGCGCCGGCGCCGGCCGCGGGCCCGGCGGCGCCGCTCTTGCCGCCCTTGTCGTCCCCGCCGCTCAGCGCGATGGCCAGCACGGCCCCGAGCACCGCGAGGGCGACCAGTACGGCGATGATCACCAGCGTGCGCCTGGGCACCACGTCGGTGAGCGGCGCCCTCGGCACGGGCCGCGGCGCCAGGTCCAGGTCCGGCGGCGGCATCACGGGCCAGCCCGAACTCGGCTTGCCCTGAGCGGGGTTGCCCGGACGGTTCGTGCTGGAGTTCGGCACGGCGGAGGAACCCGGGGCGGCACCCGAGGGTTTCGCGATGCTTGCGGGGAATTCGGTGGCCTGGCCGAATCACGGCCACGGCACGCGAAAAGGGCGCGACGTTATTGACCCGTGAGT
>NZ_JBSGDB010000459.1:0-6947 GCF_053602155.1 Streptomyces sp. NPDC004561 | reverse complement strand
CTCGCCCGCCCCCCGCAGGCCGGCCGCCACCTCTACGCCGACCTCGGCCCGCTCCCACAGCCGCGATCCGCGCGATCCGGGCCGGCGACCTGGCCGCCACGGCCCCCCGCAAGCCCACCGGGGCCTCCCTGGCGGGCGGCGAGCTGCCCCGCACCTCCTCCGCCGAGACCCTGGCCACCGTGCAGGCCGCCGTCCTCACCGGCGACTCGCTGTGGATCGGCTACGTCAACGCCGAGGGCGCCGCCAGCCAGCGCGTCATCGCCCCGATCCGCGTCGAGGGCGGCTTCGTGACGGCGTACGACCACACGGCGGACGAGGTGCGGACGTATCCACTGCACCGCATCACCGGGGTCGCCGAGCTCGCCGAGGGCTGACGGCCGCCGGCGGGGGCTTCCGGCGACCGGCCCTGATCGTCGGCGGATGGGGCACACTGGACGTTTGGCCGTTGTCGAAAGGGTGTGCCGCGCGTGAATGGTCCACTGATCGTCCAGTCCGACAAGACCCTGCTCCTGGAGGTCGACCACGAGCGGGCGGACGACTGCCGGCGTGCCATCGCGCCCTTCGCCGAGCTGGAGCGGGCGCCCGAGCACATCCACACCTACCGGGTCACCCCGCTCGGCCTGTGGAACGCGCGGGCGGCGGGGCACGACGCCGAGCAGGTCGTGGACGCGCTGGTGCAGTACAGCCGCTACCCGGTGCCGCACGCCCTGCTCGTGGACATCGCCGAGACGATGGACCGCTACGGCCGCCTCACCCTCACCAAGCACCCCGCGCACGGACTCGTCCTCGCCACCACCGACCGGCCGGTGCTGGAGGAGGTCCTGAAGTCCAGGCGGATCGCCCCGCTGGTCGGCGCCAGGATCGACCCGGACACCGTCGCGGTGCACCCCTCCGAGCGCGGGCAGATCAAGCAGGTGCTGCTGAAGCTCGGCTGGCCGGCCGAGGACCTCGCCGGATACGTGGACGGCGAGGCGCACCCCATCGACCTGCGCGAGGAGGGCTGGGCGCTCAGGCCGTACCAGAAGCAGGCCGTGGAGAACTTCTGGCACGGCGGCAGCGGTGTCGTGGTCCTGCCCTGTGGCGCGGGCAAGACGCTGGTCGGCGCCGCTTCCATGGCCGAGGCGAAGTCGACCACCCTGATCCTCGTCACCAACACCGTCTCCGCGCGGCAGTGGAAGCACGAGCTGGTGAAGCGGACCTCGCTGACCGAGGACGAGATCGGCGAGTACAGCGGCACGAGGAAGGAGATCCGCCCGGTCACCATCGCCACCTACCAGGTGCTGACGACCCGGAGGAAGGGCGTCTACCCGCACCTGGAGCTCTTCGACTCCCGGGACTGGGGTCTGATCGTCTACGACGAGGTGCATCTGCTGCCGGCTCCCGTCTTCAAGTTCACCGCCGATCTGCAGGCGCGGCGGCGGCTGGGGCTGACCGCGACGCTGGTCCGCGAGGACGGCCGCGAGTCGGACGTGTTCTCGCTGATCGGGCCCAAGAGGTTCGACGCGCCCTGGAAGGAGATCGAGGCGCAGGGCTACATCGCGCCCGCGGACTGCGTGGAGGTCCGGGTGAACCTGACGGACTCCGAGCGGCTGGCGTACGCGACGGCCGAGACGGAGGAGAGGTACCGCTTCTGCGCCACCACGGCCACCAAGCGGAAGGTCACCGAGGCCCTGGTCCGCCGTTTCGCGGGCCAGCAGATCCTCGTCATCGGCCAGTACATCGACCAGCTCGACGAGCTGGGCGAGCACCTGAACGCGCCCGTCATCAAGGGCGAGACGTCCAACGCCCAGCGCGAGAAGCTCTTCGACGCCTTCCGCGAGGGCGAGATCAGCGTGCTGGTGGTCTCGAAGGTGGCCAACTTCTCCATCGACCTGCCCGAGGCCACGGTCGCCATCCAGGTGTCCGGCACCTTCGGCTCCCGCCAGGAGGAGGCCCAGCGCCTCGGCCGCGTGCTGCGGCCCAAGGCCGACGGTCACCAGGCCCACTTCTACTCGGTCGTGGCCCGCGACACCATCGACCAGGACTTCGCCGCCCACCGCCAGCGCTTCCTGGCCGAACAGGGCTACGCCTACCGGATCGTGGACGCGGACGAGGTCCTCGCCGAGGGGTGAGGCCGGCGGGTGCCGAGGAGGGGGCGGGGTGCCGTCACTTACGGCGTATACCGGTCTCCTCGCCGTACTCGCCGAGGACGACTACGCCGAACGCCGCCTCCGCGAACACCTTGATCGCGTGCAGGACGCTGCCGAGGAGGTGGCGCGGGGCGCCGTCCACTGCCGTGGCTCCGGTCGGGGGATGGACGGGGACCGAGGAGATGGTTGCTGCGCTCATGTCTCCATGGTGGAACTTCGGGCGCCCGATGCGCATCGGTCTGCGGAGCCAATCCCGGAAGGCTCCGGGTGCGCCCGTGGGTGGACCCGGGCCCCTACTCCGGTCAGTCCCCGTCCCCTAGGGGACGGGCGGAAACGGACCCGGGAAAGAGGCCCGGAAAGTAAGCGGGAAAGCGCCCGGAAATTCATTGGCACGCCCTCCGCCCGCTCGCCTAGAATCTCCGCTCTTGCCCGCCTCCCCTCACGGAGTGCCGTCGCCCGGTCGGAAACCGGTCGGCATCGTCGTAGCCACCCAGCAGGTCTACCGGAGGCACCCCCTTGTCCACGCCCGCCCGCGACCCCCTCGCCGACCCGCTCGACGCCCCCCACGACGATCCCCTCGCCCGCGAGCGCTCCCACCTCGCCGCGTCCCGCTCCGCCCTGCGCGCCATGCGCGAGGACGTGGAGTCGCTGGACATCAGGGACGTCACCGCGAACTGGGTCAACGCCGAAGTCCTCGCCCGCCAGATCGACGAGCGCATCAAGGCGCTCGCCGACCTCAGCGACACCCCGCTGTTCTTCGGCCGGCTCGACTATCTGCACGCGCCGGGGGCGGAGCGGGCGGAAGGCGCCGAGGGAGAGCGGTTCTACATCGGGCGGCGGCATGTGCACGACGCGAGCGGCGACCCCATGGTCATCGACTGGCGCGCGCCGGTCTCGCAGCCGTTCTACCGGGCGTCGAAGCGGGACCCGCTGGACGTCGGGCTGCGCCGCCGCTTCGGCTACACCGGCGGCGACCTGACCGCGTACGAGGACGAGCACCTCTCCGACCCGGCCGAGGCGGCCGGCACCAGCAAGTTGCTCCAGCAGGAGATCGAGCGGCCGCGCGTCGGCCCGATGCGGGACATCGTCGCCACCATCCAGCCCGAGCAGGACGAGATCGTCCGCAGCGGGCTCGGCGGGACCGTCTGCGTGCAGGGCGGGCCCGGCACCGGGAAGACCGCCGTCGGCCTGCACCGGGTCGCCTACCTGCTGTACGCGCACCGGGAGCGGCTCGCCCGCACCGGCACCCTGGTCATCGGGCCGAACCGGTCCTTCCTGCACTACATCGAGCAGGTCCTCCCGGCGCTCGGCGAGCTGACCGTGCAGCAGGCCACCGTGGACGACCTGGTCGCGCACGTGGAGGTGCGCGGCACGGACGACGCGGCCGCCGCGGTCGTCAAGGGCGACGCCCGGATGGCGGAGGTGCTGCGCCGGGCCCTGTACTCCCACGTGACCCCGCCGACGGAGCCGGTCGTGGTCGTCCGCGGCTCCCGGCGCTGGCGGGTGCCGGCGTACGAACTGGAGGACCTGGTCGGCCAGTTGCTGGAGCGGGACATCCGCTACGGCGCCGCCCGCGAGGCCCTGCCGCAGCGGATCGCGCACGCGGTGCTGGTGCAGATGGAGCGGGCCGGGGAGGCGCCGGACGACCGGGTGCAGGACGCGGTGGCGCGCAACGCCGCGGTGAAGGCGGCCGTGAAGGCGGCCTGGCCGGCCGTGGACCCGGCCAGGCTCGTGCTGCGGCTGCTCACCGAGGCGGACTTCCTCGCCGAGCACGCGGCGGGCCTCCTCGACGAGGACGAGCAGAAGACGGTCCTGTGGGCGAAGCCGGTGCGCAGCGTGAAGTCGGCCCGGTGGTCCGCCGCGGACACGGTGCTGATCGACGAGGCGACCGACCTGATCCAGCGCACGCACTCGCTCGGGCACGTGGTCCTGGACGAGGCGCAGGACCTGTCGCCGATGCAGTACCGGGCCGTGGGGCGCCGCTGCACCACCGGCAGCGCGACGGTGCTGGGCGACCTGGCGCAGGGCACGACGCCGTGGGCGACGCGCAGTTGGGACGAGGCGCTGGCCCACCTGGGCAAGTCGGAGGGGATCATCGAGGAGCTGACCGCGGGCTTCCGTGTCCCGACGGACGTCATCACCTACGCCTCCCGGCTCCTTCCGCACATCGCGCCCGGTCTGACGCCGGTCGCCTCCGTCCGGGAGAACCCCGGCTTCTTCGAGGTCCGTGACGCCGCGTCGGCGGGCGAAGTCGTCGCCGCCTGCGCGGAGTTGCTGCGCAACGAGGGCTCGACCGGCCTCATCGCCGCCGACGCCCGGATCCCGGCGCTGGCCGAGGCGCTGACGGCGGCCGGGATCACGTACCTCGCGCCCGGTGAGGAGACGACCCGCGAGACCCGGCTGACCCTGGTGCCGGCCTCGCTCGCCAAGGGCCTGGAGTACGACTACGTCGTCCTGGACGAACCGCAGGCGGTGGTGGACGGCGAGCCGGACGAGCGGACGGGGCTGCGGCGGCTGTACGTGGCGCTGACCCGAGCGGTGTCGGGCCTGGTCGTGACGCACGCGGCGCCGCTTCCCGGGCAGCTCGCCCCCGGCGCCGGCTGACCGGTTCCGCCGTGAGCGGCGGATCCGTCCACTCGAGGTCCTCCCACCCGTTGGGCCCCCGGCCCTCCTGGGGATATCGTCGGAATCCTGGGGCCAGGGCGAGGAGGACGGCCGGTGATGCCGCAGGACGAGGCCGTGATCGGCTGCACGGGGAAGGTACTCATCGGAACGCGCGGGGCCGCCGGACCGGGCGAGGTGCTGGTCCGGGTCAGAGGCGGCTCCGAGACCTTCCTCGCCTGGTCGGAGAATCCCCTGCCGGCGGGGGCGACGGTGCTCGTGATCGAGTCACGGGGCTGCCGCGAGGTCGGTGTCATCGAATGGGTAGATCCATTGGACGCGCTCGGCGGCGACGCCGCCGGCGCCTGCTGAGGAGTACAGGAAAATGTTCGGATACCGCGTACCCGCGCCCGACGAGGCGATGCTGATCTCGGGCGGGCGACGGGGACTGGGGGGCGCGCCGTTCCGAGTGGTGACGGGCCACGGCAAGTTCGTGGTGCCCTTCTTCCGCAAGACCCGGTTCCTCTCGCTCGCGATGTGCGAGTCCGAGGTCACCGAGACCTGCGTGACCAGGCAGGGCATCGCACTGCACGTCCGCGCGGTCATCGCCTTCAAGGTCGGCAACGACCACGAGAGCATCATCAACGCGGGCCAGCGCTTCCTCTCCGACCAGGACCAGATGTCGGTCCTCACCGGCCGGATCTTCGCGGGCCACCTGCGGGCCATCATCGGCTCGATGACCGTCGAGGAGATCGTCACCGAGCGGCAGAAGCTCGCCGCCGAGGTCCTCGACACCTCGAAGGTGGAGATGGCGAAGATCGGCCTGATCGTCGACTCGCTGCAGATCCAGTCGATCGACGACGGGGACACCGGTTACATCGCCGCGATGTCCGCCCCGCACAAGGCGGCCATCCAGCGGCAGGCCCAGATCGCCCAGGCGCAGGCCACGCAGGCCGCGGTCGAGGCGGAGCAGGAGGCGGCCCGCAAGCAGGCGGAGTACGCCCGGCAGACCGCCGTCGTCAAGGCCGAGTACTCCGCCGAGGTGGACCGCGCGCAGGCGCACTCCGCGCAGGCCGGTCCGCTGGCGCAGGCGCACGCCCAGCAGGAGGTGCTGGCCGCCCAGACGGAGCTGGCCAAGCGCCAGGCCGAGCTGCGGCAGCGGCAGCTGGTCTCGGAGGTCGTGAAGCCGGCCGAGGCGGAGGCCGAGCGGGTCAGGATCCTCGCCGCGGCCGAGGCGCAGCGCATGAAGATCCAGGCGGAGGCGGCGGCCTCCTACGACCGGGTCGCGCTGGACCGGATGCTGATCGACCAGCTCCCGCAGATCGTGAAGGAGGCCGCGGGCGGCCTGGCCGGCGCCAACGTCAACGTCCTGAACGGCGCGGACGGCCTCGGCGAGATCGCCGCCGGCCTGGTGTCCCAGGGCCTGACGATCCTCGACTCGGTCCGCCAGAACCTGGGCGGCCAGGACGGGGACGACCACCGCCGCCCCGAGGAGAAGCCGGGCAACGGCCTGCTCCAGCTGCGTTCGGGCAAGGAGCGGAAGTCGGACGACGGTCCGGTGAACGTCGACTAGTGCTGTGACCGGTCCAGCACCCCGCGCCACTCCTTGACGGCGCCCTCCGACACCGGCCCGTGCCACCCCTGTGGGCGGGCCGCGCCGCCGATGTGGAAGGCGTCGATGCCGGCGGTGCGCAGCGACGGGACGTGCTCCAGGCGCAGGCCCCCGCCGACGAGGATCGTCTGGTCGTAGCCCGGTTCGCCGCGCCGGCAGGTCTCGGCCACCAGGGTCGCCAGGCCCTCGTCCACGCCGACGGGCGAGCCGGCGGTGAGGTAGGTGTCCAGGCCGGGCAGGCCGGCGAGCCGCCTGCGCAGGGTGTCGCGGTCGGCGGCCCGGTCGATGGCGCGGTGGAAGGTCCAGCGGCAGCCGTCCAGCGCGCCGACGACGCGCTCGACGGCGGCCAGGTCCACCTCTCCGTCCCCGTCGAGGAACCCGAGGACGAACTGGTCGGCGCCGGCCTCCCGCAGCTCGCCCGCCACCCGGACCAGACGGGCCACGTCACCGGCCGCGAACCCGTCCGCCAGGCGGATCATCACGCGCAGGTCGATGTCGACGGCGGCGCGGATCCCGGCGACGGTGGCGGCGGACGGGGTGAGCCCGTAGGCCCCCCACTAGGTGGGCCCGTGCAGGCCTAACGCGCCCCCCCCCCGGGGGGCGAC
>NZ_JBSGDB010000458.1:0-6982 GCF_053602155.1 Streptomyces sp. NPDC004561 | reverse complement strand
GAGGCGGCCGCCGCGTACGGGTCGATGTACCAGATGTACACCGGGTCCGGGATGATCGTGAACGCCCTGCTGCCCCCCGACGGCGTCGTGGAGTACCCCTCCTGGGAGACCCTCCCGCACGAGCGGCTCAGCCCCCGCAGCGACACCGTCGGCCGCCGTCTCGCCGTGCTGCGCCGCCTCGCCCACCCCAGCTCCGACGACCCCGGGACCGGCCCCGTCTCGGTCGTCGTCGCACCCGTGCGTTCCGTGCTCCAGCCGCAGGTCAAGGGCCTCGGCGACCTGGAGCCGGTGTCCTTGAGGACCGGCCGGAGCGCCGATCTGAACGACGTCGTGGAAGCCCTCGCGGCCGCCGCCTACGCGCGCGTGGAGCTGGTGGAGAAGCGCGGCGAGTTCGCTGTACGCGGCGGCATCCTGGACGTGTTCCCGCCCACCGAGGAACACCCCCTGCGCGTCGAGTTCTGGGGCGACGACGTCGAGGAGATCCGTTACTTCAAGGTCGCCGACCAGCGCTCCCTGGAGATCGCCGAGCACGGCCTGTGGGCGCCCCCCTGCCGCGAGCTGCTGCTCACCGACGACGTCCGCGCACGCGCGCGTGCCCTCGCCGAGGAGCACCCCGAGCTGGGCGAACTGCTGAACAGGATCGCCGAGGGCATCGCCGTCGAGGGCATGGAGTCCCTCGCCCCCGTGCTCGTCGACGACATGGAGCTGCTGCTCGACGTCCTGCCCAAGGGCGCGATGGCCGTCGTCTGCGACCCGGAGCGGGTCCGCACCCGCGCCGCCGACCTCGTGGCGACCAGCCAGGAGTTCCTGCAGGCGTCCTGGGCGGCCACCGCCGGCGGCGGCGAGGCGCCCATCGACGTCGGCGCCGCCTCCCTGTGGTCCATCGCCGACGTCCGCGACCGCGCCCGCGAGCTGGACATGATGTGGTGGTCCGTCTCGCCGTTCGCCGCCGACGAGGAACCCGACGGGGACACCCTCAAGCTCGGCATGCACGCCCCCGAGACCTACCGCGGCGACACCGCCAGGGCCCTCGCCGACACCAAGGGCTGGCTCGCCGACGGCTGGCGCGCGGTGTTCGTCACCGAGGGCCACGGCCCGGCCACCCGCACCGTCGAGGTGCTCGGCAACGAGGGCATCGCGGCCCGCCTGGACGCCGACCTCGGCGAGCCCCGCCCGTCGGTGGTGCACGTCTCCTGCGGCTGCATCGAGTACGGCTTCATCGACCCGGGGCTCAGGCTCGCCGTGCTGACCGAGACCGACCTGTCCGGCCAGCGCACCGCGAGCCGCGACGGCGCCCGGATGCCCGCCCGCCGCCGCAAGACCATCGACCCGCTCACCCTGGAGCCGGGCGACTACATCGTCCACGAACAGCACGGCGTCGGCCGGTACATCGAGATGGTCCAGCGCACCGTCCAGGGCGCCACCCGCGAGTACCTGGTCGTGGAGTACGCCCCCGCCAAGCGCGGCCAGCCCGGCGACCGGCTGTACATCCCCACCGACCAGCTGGAGCAGATCACCAAGTACGTCGGCGGCGAGGCGCCCACCCTGCACCGCCTGGGCGGCGCCGACTGGACCAAGACCAAGGCACGCGCGAAGAAGGCGGTCAAGGAGATCGCCGCCGACCTGATCAGGCTGTACAGCGCGCGCATGGCCGCCCCGGGCCACACCTTCGGCGCGGACACGCCCTGGCAGCGCGAGCTGGAGGACGCCTTCCCGTACGCGGAGACCCCCGACCAGCTCACCACCATCGCCGAGGTCAAGGAGGACATGGAGAAGTCCGTCCCCATGGACCGCCTGGTCTGCGGCGACGTCGGCTACGGCAAGACCGAGATCGCCGTGCGGGCCGCCTTCAAGGCCGTACAGGACGGCAAGCAGGTCGCCGTCCTCGTGCCGACGACCCTGCTGGTCCAGCAGCACTTCGGGACGTTCTCCGAGCGGTACGGGCAGTTCCCGGTGAGCGTGAAGGCGCTGTCCCGCTTCCAGACCGACACCGAGGCCAAGGCCGTCCTGGAGGGACTGAAGGACGGCGCGGTGGACGTCGTCATCGGCACCCACCGGCTGTTCTCCTCCGAGACCAAGTTCAAGGACCTGGGCCTGGTCATCGTCGACGAGGAGCAGCGCTTCGGCGTCGAGCACAAGGAGCAGCTGAAGAAGCTCCGCGCCAACGTCGACGTGCTGACGATGTCCGCGACCCCGATCCCCAGAACCCTGGAGATGGCCGTCACCGGCATCCGCGAGATGTCGACGATCACCACACCGCCGGAGGAGCGCCACCCGGTGCTCACCTTCGTCGGGCCGTACGAGGAGCGGCAGATCGGCGCGGCCATCCGCCGCGAGCTGCTGCGCGAGGGCCAGGTCTTCTACATCCACAACCGGGTCGAGTCCATCGACCGCGCCGCCGCCCGGCTGCGCGACATCGTCCCCGAGGCGCGCATCGCCACCGCCCACGGCCAGATGTCGGAGGCGGCCCTGGAACAGGTCGTCGTCGACTTCTGGGAGAAGAGGTTCGACGTCCTCGTCTCCACGACGATCGTCGAGTCCGGCATCGACATCTCCAACGCCAACACCCTCATCGTGGAACGCGGCGACACCTTCGGCCTGTCCCAGCTGCACCAGCTGCGCGGCCGCGTCGGCCGCGGCAGGGAGCGCGGCTACGCCTACTTCCTGTACCCGCCGGAGAAGCCCCTGACGGAGACGGCCCACGAGCGCCTGGCCACCATCGCCCAGCACACCGAGATGGGCGCGGGCATGTACGTCGCCATGAAGGACCTGGAGATCCGCGGCGCGGGCAACCTCCTGGGCGGCGAGCAGTCCGGCCACATCGCGGGCGTCGGCTTCGACCTGTACGTCCGCATGGTCGGCGAGGCCGTCGCCGACTACCGGCGCCAGCTGGAGACCGGCGAGGTCGAGGAGGAGGCGCCGCTCGAGGTCAAGATCGAGCTGCCCGTCGACGCCCACGTCCCGCACGACTACGCCCCCGGCGAGCGGCTGCGCCTCCAGGCCTACCGGGCCATCGCCTCCGCCAACTCGGAGGAGGACATCAAGGCCGTCCGCGAGGAACTCACCGACCGCTACGGCAAGTTGCCCGAGCCGGTGGAGAACCTGCTGCTGGTGGCCGGCCTGCGGATGCTGGCGCGCGCGTGCGGTGTCGGCGAGATCGTCCTGCAGGGCGCCAACATCCGCTTCGCCCCGGTGGACCTGCGCGAGTCGCAGGAGCTGCGGGTCAAGCGCCTGTACCCCGGCACGGTCATCAAGCCCGCCGTCCACCAGGTCCTGATCCCCCGCCCCAAGACCGCGAAGGTCGGCGGCAAGCCGCTGGTCGGCCGCGAACTGCTGGCATGGGTCGGCGAGTTCCTCACCACGGTCCTGGGGTCGTAGACGCCGTACCCGGCGCACTCCGGTGCGGCGGGGTATGAGCGTGGCGCACGCGGGAGTGCGCCACGCTCCTCCATGGGACGTCACATGCGCCGACGTGCGCCCGGCTTGCCCCTGAATCCTCTCTTTGGTGCCCATCTACTGGCGGCGAACGGGCAGTTACCGTAGGGGCGGAACGATCCGCCCCGCACCCGGGACGGACCAGGGCGAGCAGCAAGGGGGCGCACTGTGTCGCGTCCGAGGAGTGGGGCGGTCACCGCGGTGGCCGTGCCGGTCGCCGCGCCCACCGGCGCCCTCCTGCTGCGCGATGTGATCGCAAGGCTTTCGCAGCTCATGGAGGGGTCGGTGCGCTATGCACACTGAAAGGCACATGAGGCACAGGGGCGGGAGCCGGCGTGTCCTCCTGGCGTCCGCCGCACTGGTGGCCACCGGAGTCGTGATCGCCGGCTGCAAGGACGTCGCTCCGCCTGCCGACGGCGGATCCTCCGGTTCCGCCGTCTCGACCGCGGGCAACGGCCGGGCTGTGAACCCGCTGGACAATCCGGACGGCACCAAGCCGGGGCTGGCGGCCATCACTTCCGGCGCGGACGAGGCGAAGGCACGCTCGCTGATCCAGAAAGTGGCCACGAAGGGACGCGGCCCGAAGACGGGGTACGCGAGGGACAGGTTCGGCTACGCCTGGATGGACTCGGCCCCGGGAGGCATCCCCTTCTCGCACAACGGGTGCGACTCGCGAAACGACCTCCTGAAGCGCGACGGTGAGAAGGTCCGCTTCCGGGCCGGCTCCGGCTGCATCGTCGCCTCCATGACGCTGCACGACCCGTACACCGGCAAGAGCATCCTGTGGACCAAGTCCCATGCCACGATGGTGCAGATAGACCACGTCATGCCGCTCTCCTACGACTGGCAGATGGGCGCCTCGCACTGGCCCGAGGGCAAGCGGGAGGACATAGCCAACGACCCGCTCAACCTGATTCCCGTGGACGGCCCCACCAACGGCGCCAAGAGCGACTCGGGACCCGCGACCTGGCTGCCCCCGAGCAAGCAGATCCGCTGCTCCTACGTGGTGCGCTTCGCCCAGGTGTCGCTGAAGTACGACCTTCCGGTGACCGCCGCGGACAAGCAGATGATGCTGAAGCAGTGCGGCGCCTGACGAAAAGGGGGGCCGCACCCGGCGCGCACTGACCA
This sequence comes from Streptomyces sp. NPDC004561, assembly GCF_053602155.1. NCBI lineage: Bacteria > Bacillati > Actinomycetota > Actinomycetes > Kitasatosporales > Streptomycetaceae > Streptomyces > Streptomyces sp. NPDC004561. The sequence goes on along the minus strand of NZ_JBSGDB010000458.1, from coordinate 2,419 downwards.
CCATGGACGTCAAGGTGCACAGCATCGCCGAGCGGCCGGGCCGGCTGCCGGCGGTGCTGGAAATGACCGACACATGGCCGGAGTTCGTCACCAACGACCCCGTGGGCACCGGCCACTACGGCCGCATCCCCACCTAGTTCCCCGAGTACGCGCTGTTCGCCGAGGACGCGCACGGCGAGGTCGTCGCCCACGCCTTCAGCGTGCCGTTCGCCCTCGGCGCCGGCGGCCGGGGCACCCTGCCCGCCCGGGGCTGGGACCAGATCCTGCTGTGGGCCTTCGCCGACCTGCGCCGAGGCACCCGCCCGGACACCGTGAGCGCCGTCTCCGTCACCGTCGCCCCGCAGGCCCAGGGCCACGGCCTGTCCGCGCTCCTGCTCTCGGCGATGCGGGACAACGCCCGCGCCCACGGCTTCCACGAGGTCGTCGCGCCCGTCCGCCCCAGCGCCAAGCACCGCGAACCGCGCACGCCGATCGGCGAGTACGCCCACCGGGTCCGCCCCGACGGCCTGCCCGCCGATCCCTGGCTGCGCGTCCACGCCCGCGCCGGGGCCACCATCGACTCCATCGCCACGGCCTCCATGACCGTGGGCGCCTCACTGGAGGAGTGGCGCCGCTGGACCGGACTGCCCTTCGACACGCCGGGCGAGATCGAGGTGCCCGGCGCCCTCGTCCCGGTCCGCTGCGAACCGGAACGCGGGTACGCCGTCCACGTCGAGCCCAACGTCTGGATGCGGCGCCCGCTGTAGGCGCCGCGCCCGGTGCCCGTCAGGCCCCGGCGGAGTGGCCGCGCGGCGCGGGAGCCGGGCAGCCCTCCTTCTCCCAGGCGACGAAGCTGTTGGTGCGGGCGTGGACGAAGGCCTTGACCGGGTTGCCGGAGTACGTCCAGGGCACGCTGCCGACGTATCCGCCGATCGCCCGGAACTGCTCCACGGCCTCCGCGTGCCGCTTCTTCTGGAACAGCATCTTCGCCAGCAGATGCCGGACCAGCGGCAGCCGGTGGTGCCCGGCCGGCACCTGGTCCACGGCGTCCAGGGTGGCGTCGATGGCCGACTGGACGAACGGCTGGCCGTACACGGGCTCGTCGGGCTCCCTGAACGCGTGCTCGAACAGCGCGTACAGACGCAGTACGGGCAGCAGGCTGCCCCGCGGAGCGGAGGCCGCGGCCTGCTCGGCGAACGCGTACATCAGCTCGTGCGAACCGCGCCACTTGGCGCACCAGTACTGCAGGGCGCTGGTGTGCGCACCGAAGTGGTACGGGTCGCGCGCGATGATCTCGGCCCACAGCGCCCGGAAGTCCTCGTGCGACCAGCCGAGCCCCAGGGCGACGGTGATCTGCGCGATCCAGGGGCAGGGGTCCTCGGGCGCCATCCGGGCGGCCTCGTGGCAGGCGGGCATCGCCTCGGCAAGCAGCCGGTGGAAGCCCTCGAACTGCTCCGCCGTGGTGTGCTTCGCCCCCTTGGCGCCGCGGACCTTGCCCGCGAGGGCGGCGAGCGCGTCGGCGTGCACGAGCGCGGCGGACGGGTCGCCGGGGTGCTCGGTCCGCCACGCCTTGAGCCAGCTGTCGTCCTCGGCCGCGGCGTGCGCGAGGATGCCGAGCCGGTACCAGCGCAGGTCCCAGTCGCGGCCCGCCCCGGCCAGATAGGCGGCGGCCCGCCGCCAGTCACCGGCGAGGGCGGCCTCCGCGACGGCGTCGGCCTCCGGATCGGGGCCCGCGTGGGAGGCGTCGAGCTGCGCCGCGGGCACCAGACCGTACTTGGCGGGATCGATGTTGACCGGCGCCTTGGCCTTCGCCTCCGCCCGGGCGGCGCGCGCCTTGCGGGCGTTGCGGGGGATGGTGACGGCCGCGTAGACGAGCGCGCCGGCACCGGCTATGTCGATCAGGACGTTCATACCGGGTCTTTCGAGTCGTGGCCGCCAGAAGAGGTGACCGGGAGGCTTCGGGGCAGAAGAGGGGGAGCCGTCAGAGCGGGGTGGGGGCCGGGGGTGCCGTGCCGCCGAGCGGAGTGCGGGCGCCGCTGGTCAGCAGCGCGCGCAGGGGCGCCGTGCGGGACGGATCGGCGACCGCGTGGTCCAGGGCCTCCTCCAGCGCCTCGGCGAACCGTTCGGGCGCCGCCCGTCGCACCGGCGGCCCCGCCCAGCACAGCTCGAACCGGACCAGCCCCGCGTCCAGCGCGGCGAGCAGGGCCAGTTGGCGAAGGGCCGAGCGGAAGGTCGTCCTGGCGAACTCGCGCGCCGCACGGCCACTGCTCCGGCCGGCCTGCTCCGACCGGGGCAGCCGGCCGGCGATCTCGTGCAGCAGACCCCGGTCGATCAGGTCCAGGAGAGGCCCGGCCGAAGAAGCGCGAAGGCGCCGAAGGAGGCTCTCCCGTGGCAGACCGCACACCCCCGCTCAGTGTCGAGGAACTGCACGCCCTTGTCG
>NZ_JBSGDB010000457.1:0-7024 GCF_053602155.1 Streptomyces sp. NPDC004561 | reverse complement strand
GGCACGACGGTGCGGTTGCCCGGTTCGCCGTCCACCAGGAGGTAGGTGACGGATCGGCAGGTCGGGAAGCATGGGAAGGCGGAGGTCAAAGCGGTCAGGGGGCGGTCATGAAGGGGATAGGACGCCCGGTGGACCTGTCGGTCAGCGTCCTGTCGCCAAGTGGAGCGTCCAGGCGGACGCTGATCTTCTCACCGGCGTTGTGGCCACAGGTGACCTCGTCGCCGCGTCCTCCCCACAGAGGCCACGTGCGTTTCAGTAGCAGTGTCACGGTGTGAGTTGATTCGTGGGCTTCGATGCGAGGGCGGTTCTCGCACGAACCCCAGCTCTCGACAGCGCTGATCGTACGACCGTTGTCGCTTACGATGACGCTTCCCCCTCGCGAGCTGTCCGCCACCGACGCGTCTTCACTGTGCGAACGCTCCAAACGGTTCCAGAAGTACAGCCCCACCATCGCGAAGACTGCCAGGACCAGGACAGAACAGCCCATACGCCGGAACAGTTGGGATCGACTTCCGTACACAGCAGTCTCCTCCGTGCGTTGATGCGCCACAGGAATGCCGGCGGGAGACGCTTCGGCGTCTCCCGGCGGCTGTCACGTCACTGACCGGTGACGAGAGTCCAGTTCATGATGGCGAAGGTCTGCCGGATCGGGAGGCGGTGAGTGTGTACGGCGGCCCGTCCCTGCGCGAACCGGGCTCCTGCAACTCCCCAGGCACCAGGTCACGTTTCGGTATCCCCACGCACAGCTCTAGGCCGTACCGACTGGTCGGTACTAGCCTCTGCGCACATCTTCCCCGTCCGGACACCGAGACCCCGGGGTTCGGCCCACCCGGCCGAACAGTGCTCGTGCCCGCCGCACCGCAAGGCGTGCACTGTCCGCACCCACCGCACCGGGCCCAAGGGCCCGATCCCAGGAGCCGCCGCATGACCGCCATGCCCGCTTCGCCCGACGACACGAATCTCAGACCGACCGATACCGGCACGCCGGAAATCCCCCACCGCGCCACCCGGTTGTGGCGCCGCGAGCTGAACCACTACCCCGTCACCTCACGCCGGACGGCGTACCTGGCGATCGTGGTGTTGACCACCGTGGTCCTGTACTACGCCCTCTACGTGCAGTACGCGGTCGCCACGTCGATCATCACGCACTTCCACATGACCTACAGCTACTTCGTGTGGGTCAGCGTCATCGGCAACGCGGTCGGTGCCTTCGCCTCACTCGTGGCGGGCCTCGCCGACCGCTGGGGCCGGGCCAACATGGTGGTCTACGGGCTTCTCATCGCCGCCCTGCTCAGCCTCCTCGGCCTGCCCAACGCCCCGGACAAGGGCGCCTATCTGGTGCTCTTCGCCGGCCTCAGCTTCGTCGAAGGCATCGTGCTGGTGGCCACGCCGGCACTGATCCGGGACTTCTCTCCGCAGCTCGGCCGGGCCACCGCGATGGGCTACTGGACCATGGGCCCGGTCATCGGGAGCCTGGTCGTCACCGTCGTCACCAGCAGCACCCTGTCCTTCGCCGGCTGGCAGGACGAGCTGCGCTACTCCGGCTGGGCCGGGCTTGCCGTCTTCATGGTGGCGCTGTTCGGGCTGCGCGAGCTGTCGCCCCGGCTGCGCGACCAGATCATGGTCAGCCTCCGCGACCGTGCGCTCGTCGAAGCGCGGGCCAAGGGCACGAATCCAAGCACGGCGGGTGCGGGCCACTGGCGGCAGATGCTGCGGCTGGACATCGTCGGCTCGGCCACGGCTGTCAGCCTCTTCCTCCTGCTCTACTTCGGCGCTGTAGGAAACTTCGTCGTCTACTTCGCGGCGACCTTCGGCTACAGCGAGCAGCGCACCAACGGGCTGGCCAACTGGTACTGGGCGGCCAACGCGGTAGCGCTGGTGGCGGCGGGGCTGCTCTCCGACAAGCTGAAGGTGCGCAAGCCGTTCATGCTCGTCGGAGGCATCGGCTCGATCGTGGTCACCATGCTCTTCGCCCTGCACGCCACGGAGCCACGCACCGGCTACTACACCTTTGCCGCACTGTTCGTCGCCATCGGTGTACTCACCGGCGTCACCTACGCACCCTGGATGGCGAGCTTCACCGAGACCGTGGAGAAGCAGAACCCGGCCGCCACGGCGACCGGTCTGGCCGTGTGGGGATGGATCATCCGGGCGGTGGTCGCGATCTCCACAGCGTTCGTCCCGGTCGTGGTGACGTCGGCCACGCCACTGGTCGAGCATGGCGCCCAGGTGAAGGCCGCAAGTGTCCAGGCCGCCCCCGCTCTGGCCGTCATCAACGCGCACCCGCGGCTGTTCGCCAAGCTTGAGGCGTATCCTCCGACCGCAGTCCCGCCCGCACTGGCGGCTCAGGCGGCGCGCGAGGTCGGGAACGACGACCTGGCGACCGTGCGCAGGGCCCAGCCGCAGTTGGCGCTGCTACAGCGCTACGGATCCCAGGTGCAGAGCGCCACGGCCCGGGGCCCCGAACAGTGGCGCACCTGGTGGCTGATCTGTGTCGCCGGGCAAGTGATCTTCCTGCCGTTCATCTTCGTCATGGCCGGCCGTTGGAGCCCGCGCAGGGCACGCGATGAGGCGGTGGAGCACCAGCGCGCCGTGGATCGTGAACTGGCGGCCCTCGCCGAGGAGGGCGACTGATCGCACGACCACCCTCCAGCCTGGGTGGGCAGCACAGGGGCTGCCCACCCAGGCTGTCGCGTCGGTGATCGCGTCGCTGACACGGCGGTCTGGAGCAATGGGGCAAAAGAATCCGACACCAGTCGATGCGGCCCACTTCCGCCGTCAAGCAATTCCGTTGAACTGCGACCCCGTGGCCAGGTCCTCGACCGCGGACACACTTCGGGCAGAAGGGACGCGCCGGACGTGCCGTCCAGGACGATGTGACGGGCGGGTGTCTCGTCCCGATGCTGGTGGCCGTAATCGGCGCGGCTTTTTATTGCGTGACAGGGTTCGGTGTCACGTTCTGCTTGGCTACGGGACTGTGCCTGGCCTTGGGCGTCGACGCCGAAAAACCGAACGGGGTGATACGGCGAATTTCCGTCGATGTGGCAGTGTTTTGGGGAGCGAACGACTGTGCGGTGGCGAGCTCACGCGATGCTGGAGAAGGACCCGTCGTGAATATGCTCGCCGGGCATCCTGGTAAATCTTGGTGCCGCCATCGAGCGATCGGTAGTTGTCTGCCGGAAATCCGGTTACCCGGTTGGGTCCGCGAACCATCTGGGATATTATGCTGGTTGTGGTGTGTAGCGGTCCGGCTGGAGTCGTTGCTGCCGGCGTCCGTCGTCATCGGGCGGTGAAGTCGCCATGATCTGGGAAATGCTGACGCTGGGATTCGTGCTCAGTCTCGACAATTTCCGGGTGTCGATAGCGCTCGGCACCGTTCCATTCGGTCTGAAGCGCGCGGTGCAGGTCGCGCTGACCTTCGGGCTGTGGGACGCGATCATGCCCCTGGTCGGAATGCTGATCGGTCGCAAGATCGGGGAGTCCATCGGGAGCGTCGCCGATGTGGTGGGCGCGGCCGCGCTCGGCGGGTACGGTCTTTACCTCGTCATCTCGGCCCTTCGCAACCCTGAGCCGGACGTGTTGGACCACCCGTGGGCGCTTTTCGGCATCCCGTTGACGCTGAGCCTGGACAACCTGATCGCCGGGGCGAGCCTGGGGATCCTCGGACTCTCGCCGTGGCTTTCGGCGGCTGCCTTCGGCGCCATAACGGCGGTGATGTCGCTGGTCGGGCTGCAACTCGGGCGGGCCGCGGTGCGCCTCATCCGGATCCGCTCGGACTTGGTGAGCGGGGTCAGTTTGATCATCGCCGCTGTGGCGCTGCCGCTGGTGTTCGGCAGCTGAGGCTTGCGGTGAAAGTCCCTCCCCCGGCCGGCCCGCTCACTCGGCCCCGTGAGCGGTCCGGCTCGCTCCACCCGGCAGGCGGGTCGGCCGGCGAACCTGGTGCGGGCGGGGGGTCAGCGGAAGATCCTCGGTGCGTGAGGCGGCGTTGGCGCCCTCGACCGCCCGGACGACCAGGTCGTGATCGGGCGACAGATAGCAGACGGGATCGGTGCGTGCGGCGTCGCCGGTGAGGAGGAATGCCTGGCAGCGGCAGCCGCCGAAGTCCAGCTCCCGCCGGGGGCAGCTCCGGCAGGGTTCCGGCATCCAGTCGGTCCCGCGGAACGCGGTCATCACCGGGGCCTCGGCCCAGATCCGCGCCAGCGGCGCCTCCCGCACGCTGGCCCGCGGCAACGGCAGGGACTGGGCGGCCGGACAGGGCAGGACGTCGCCGTTCGGCGTCACGGTCAGCTGCCGGGAGGCCCAGCCGCCCATGCAGGGTTTCGGATAGCGGCTGTAGTAGTCGGGGATGACGTAGATGATGTCCATGCGGTCCCGCAACCGCTCGCCGGCGGCCCTTACGACGCCCTCGGCCGCCTGGAGCTGGGCCCGGCTCGGCAGCAGCGCGTCACGGTTTCGCCAGGCCCAGCCGTAGTACTGGGTGTTGGCCAGCTCCACCCGGTCGGCACCCACCTCCTCGGCCAGCGCGATCACGTCGGCGACGCGGTCGATGTTGTACCGGTGCAGCACCACGTTCATGGTGAGCGGCCAGCCCAGTTCCTTGACCACGCCCATCGCCTCGATCTTGCGGTGGAAGGACGGGGTCCCGGCGATCCGGTCGGACACGGTCGGCTCGTCGGACTGGATGCTGATCTGCACGTGGTCCAGGCCGGCGGCCCGCAGCTGCTCGGCCCGCGGACGCGAGAACCCGAGGGCGCTGGTGATGAGGTTGGTGTAGAGGCCCAGCTCGTGGGCGTGCGCCACGAGCTCCACCAGGTCGCGCCGCAGCAGCGGTTCCCCGCCGGACAGGTGGCACTGCAGCACCCCCAGGGCTTCGGCCTGGGTCAGCAGCCGCAGCCACTCGTCGGTGGTCAGCTCGTCCCGGTAGCCGGCCAGGTTCAGCGGGTTGGAGCAGTACGGGCAGGCCAGCGGGCAGCGGTAGGTGAGCTCGGCCAGCAGACCGAAGGGGCTATCCATCGGTGAGCTCCACCCAGTGCCGGGCGACGAGCCGGGTCAGGAACCTCCGCACCTCGTCGTCGGAGACGGTCTGGTAGCGCGCGCCCAGCTCGATCACGATCTCGGCCACGGTGTGCCGCCCGTCGCACAGCTCCAGGATGGCCGCGCCGCTCCCGTTGAGCACCGCCACCGCCTCGGGGTGCAGCAGGACCCGGCACTGCCTGGTCCGGGAGAAGTCCAGCCGGACGTGGCGCGCCAGTCGGGGCCGGGCCGAGCCCGGGATCTCGACGGTGGTCGTCGGGTTCCTGCCGGTAGGGGTCGTGTCCATGATGCTCACTCCGGATAGGCCTGGTCGACGGCGTCCATCAGGCTCCACAGGACGTCGCACTTGAACGACAGCGCGTCGAAGGCGCGCGCCTGGGACTCGGCGGAGAGGCAACGCTCGGTGACCACCTCTAGGGCGTGCTCGCAGTCGCGGGGGGCCTGCTCCAGACGAGCCCGGAAGTAGTCGAGGCCCTCGGGGTCGATCCACGGGTACCAGCGCTCGAACGCGGCCAGCCGTGCGGCCATCAGATCGGGCGCGAACATCTCGGTGAGCGAGGACGCCACCGCCTCCACCCACGGGCGGCTCCGGGCGAAGTTGACATAGGCGTCGACGGCGAACCGCACCCCGGGTACCAGGTGCCGGTGGTCCCGGACCTCCTCGCGGGTCAGCCCGACGGCCTGGCCGAGGCGCAGCCACGCCTCGATGCCGCCCTCGCCGGCGGCGGTGCCGTCGTGGTCGAGGATCCTTCGGATCCAGCGGCGGCGGACCTCGATGTCGGGACAGTTGGCGAGGATCGCGGCGTCCTTGCGGGGGATGTTCTCCTGGTAGTAGAAGCGGTTGGCGACCCAGCCCCGGATCTGCGTACGGCTCAGCCCGCCGTCGTTCATCCGTACGTGGAACGGATGCTGGTCGTGGTAACGCCGCGAGTGGGCCCGCAGCGCCTCGACGAAACCGTCGGCGCCGGTTGCCGTGGCCGTCGTCGTCACGTCACTGCACCTGGACCTCAAGGCCGTCCATGGCAACCTCCATGCCGTTCTCCTCCACGGTACGCCGCTCGGGCGTGCCCTCCAGGAGGACCGGGTTGGTGTTGTTCATGTGTACGAAGATCGTCCGCCCCACGCCCAGCGAGGGGAGTTGTGCCAGGCTGCCGTCCGGGCCGCCGATGGGCAGGTGGCCCATCTCGCGGGACGTCTTCCCCGCCAGGCCGAGCCGTACGAGCTCGTCGTCGCGCCAGCAGGTCCCGTCGATCAGCAGGCATGCGCAGCCCTCGATCTCCTCGCGCAGTGCCGGGGTCAGCGACTGCACCCCTGGCAAATACACCAGCGTCCCCCCGCTGCGCCGGTCGTTCAGCCGGTAGCCCACGACGCGGCCGTGGTCCGGTCCGGCTCCGAAGCGGGCGCGCTTGCTCGTGGGTACGTCGAAGGCCCGGCAGGACAACCCGTCCGACAGGTCGAGGTCGGCGCCGGGGAGCACCGCGCACCACTCGACCGGGCAGTAGCGCTCGAGCGTGCGCAGAATTCCCGAGCCGTCGCACAGGGTCTTGCGCACCGCCGGCGTGGTGTACAGCCGCAGGGCGCGGGCTTCGCGCAGCAGGAGCAGGCCCAGCGTGTGGTCCAGTTCGGCGTCGGTGAGCAGCACCGCCTCCAGCGGCGTCGCCCGGCCGGCGCGCGGGTGCAGGCCGGGGAAGGCCTCGATCTGGGTGCGCACGTCGGGCGAGGCGTTGATGAGGAACCACTGGCGGCGGTCGGCGCTGACCGCGACCGACGACTGGGTGCGCGCGAGTCCGGCCCGGGAGCGGACCGCCGTGCACACCGGGCAGCCGCAGTTCCACTGCGGGGAGCCGCCCCCCGCCGCCGAGCCCAGCACGCGCAGCAACACAGCGCCACTTCCGTTCATCGAGGTTCTGGGCCCGTCGTCGGCCCGTCCGTCCGCGGCCGTCCCGAACCGTCGGCGGCGCCGGGTCGGGTACGGCGCCGCCCCACGGCC
>NZ_JBSGDB010000456.1:0-7038 GCF_053602155.1 Streptomyces sp. NPDC004561 | reverse complement strand
GGTGGCGTGTGCCGCCGGGACCGGCCCCCCCCGGCGGCGCGGGCAGGCCGAACTCGCGTCTCCACCGGCCCCCTTCACGCCGGTCGGCGGGTCCGGATCAGTCGAGGATCAGCGGGTCGGGCAGGTCGGCCTCGTGGTGCATGCGCAGAAGGGTGTGGAGGACTCCGGAGAGGCCCGACATCAGGCTCGGGGAGAACGCCTCGCGGGCCAGTCCGCCGACCGGTCCGCGCTGTTCCAGTCCGGTGAGGATCTCGCCGTCGAGGGCCAGGGGATCACCGAAGCCCAGGGACGTGAGGAACTCCCAGAGTCCCAGGTCGCCGTGGCACAGGGTGTGGCTCCAGCCGAAGCCCTCGGCGGCGCAGGCGTGTGCGGCGCGGCGGGCCATGTCGAGGCGGGCGGGATCGCCCGTACGCCGGTGCAGATCGAGCATGCCGATGCCGATGCCCGCGCTGCCGTGACACCAGCTGGTGAAGAAGTCCTCCTCGGCGCCGACCCGGACGTCCAGCCAGTTGCCGTGCTCGGGCCGGTAGAGGGACTCCTGGTAGGCGAAGGCCCGCTCGGCGAGATGCCTCCAGGCGCGCCGTTCGGGAACCGAGCCGGCGTCACTGAGGGCGAGCCGGGCCAGCACCCAGCCGACGCCGGTCGCGCCGTGCGCGAAACCGCCGATGCCCTCGGGGTTCAGCCGGGTCGTCCAGCGGGCGCCGCTCTCGTCGAGGGTGGCCTGCCCGGACAGCCGACGGCCGATGTGCGCGGCGGCACCGAGCCAGCGGTCCTGCCCGGTCGCCGCCGCGAGGTTCAGCAACGGGACGACCGCGCCGGCCGCACCGTTGAGGATGTCCACCTCGACGTCGTCCTCGACCAGCGGGGTGCCCTCCGCGAGCAACACGGCCCGCTCGGCCGCTCGGTGCAGCAGCCACTCCTCGCCCAGCACCCGGTGCAGCGCCAGCCAGGTCCACACCTGCGACGCGGCTCCGCTGAACGCACCCGGTGACAGCGTAGGCGTCCGGTCCTCCGTGCCGACGAGGACGCGCAACGCCCCTTCGAAGGTCTCGGCGACCCCCGGCACGTCGTCGGCCCGCCCGGCGCGCACCTCCGTCAGGTACTCCGCGAGCGTCAGCGCCACCCCGCCCTGACCGGTGTAGAGGTCGGCGGGCAGCACTCTGATGGACCATCCGGCGGGCGTGAAGACCGGGCTGATCCAGGTCACCGTGCCGTCCTCGCCACGCACCGCTCCGTCGCACAGCCGCCGCACCATCTGTGCAGCGAGGGCACGGCGGCGCGGCTCCCGGTCGCGGGCATGCGGTTCGTGCGCCGCGGCCTGCGTCCGCGCGGGCAGCGAGCGCTCGTTGAGGTACGCGCCCACCAGCGCGTCCTGGATCACCGACTCCTCCAGTGCCAGGTCGGCCGTACGCCAGTCCTCGACCGTGTTCCGCACAGCGGCCTCGTCCACCGTGAAACCGAACATCGGTACGTCACCGGCCAGCAGGTCCGCGATCTCGCCGTCGATGGCCGCGCCGTCCGTCGGCGCGCCGGGCAGCACCTCGGCGTTGCGGCGCAGGATGTCCCGCGTCCGCTCGACCGCCGCCGCCTCGTCGTGCAGGGACGCCGGATGCCACAGCATGCGGCCGATGTCGACGTACGCCTGCGTCGGCCGCAGGATCCGCCGCGCCCGGGCGCCCTCGAACCGGCTCAGCAGTCCGTACGGGTCCATGCCGGGACGACGCAGGTGTGCGGTCATCTCGCGGAAGCCGCCCAGAATCCGGTCCCAGTACGCGCTGAGCACCGGGGTGGGGCTGGGATGGTTGCCCGCGACGGGCATGGCGACCAGGTCCACCTCGAAGCGGGCCGCCGCGGTGCCGCCGTCCGCGATCACCGGATTCGGGATGAGCGGCTGCTGCCCGGGCAGCGCCCCGACGCCCGAGATGTCGACACCGCCGAGTGCGAAGCCGGTGCCGCGCACCGGGAGCAGCCCGGTGCGCAGGACCGTGCGACGGATGGCCGCGGCCGCCAAGTCCACCGCGTCGCCGCGGCCGCTGGGCGGGAAGGGCGCGGGTGCGTCGAACAGTGTCTCGGCGTCCACGATCACCGGCACCGGGCCCGCCGCGATCATGTTCTCGGCGTGCATGTCGGTGCCGCCGGTGAAGCGGAGCACGGCCAGCCAGTGGCCCATGTTGCGGTAGAACGCGGTGAGTTCGGCGTCGTTCGTGCAGTAGCGGTGACGGACGAACTCGGCCCAGCCGTAGCCCTCGCGGGCCAGCGTCCGGGGCACCCGGATGCGCTCGTGCGGTGCGGGGGCACCGGGGAAGCCGGCAAGCACTTCCTCCAGTAACGCGCCGAGCGCCACGTCGGCCTCGGACGGCCGGGGTTTGTACATGACGCTTCCGTCGGCGAAGGTGACCCGGCTGACCGTCAGTCCGCCCCGATGACTGTCGCCGGCCCCGAACGACACGGCCCGTACGGCCCCCGCGGGACCGCCCAGCAGCGGCCGCAGCAGGTCCCGGTCCGCAGCGAGCCGCTCGGCGAAACCGGCCGTCGCCGCCACCCACAGCCCCGCCACCGAGGCGACGCGCTCCCCGATCCCCGGGTATCGTCCGGCCAGCCCGTCGAGATAGCCCTTCCGGCCGGCCTGCGCGATGAACGTGCTCCACGTCTCCGTGTCGGACCGTTCCCCCGCGCCGTCACCGGCGGGTCCGGCGCCCGCCGCCAGACGCACGGCGTGCAGTTCGATCAGAAGGAGCCGGGACAGCTTCGCGTGCAGCGATCTGAGCAGCGCGGTGTGCCCGGCCTCCAGAACCACGATCCTTTCCCTCGGTTCCAGTCCGTCGATGGCCGCCAGGCGCCGCGCCAGCTCCTCCCGCCACGGACGTGCCATGGCGCGCACGGGTTCGGCGAACCACTGGGCCTCGTCGCTCTCTGTCGTCGTCCGCGGCTTGTACGGCGCCGTCCCGCTCACCCTCCACCTGCCCTCTCCGTCGTCCTTCGCCTCAGCGGGCCGCGCCCCGGCCCGGGAAGCGCGGGGAACGTCCGCCACCCGCTCGGCGGCGCACTCGCGGCCGCGTCAGGGGCCGGCGTTCCGTTCCCCGCGCTCTTGGACACGCCGCTCAGTCCGCGCAGTGGTCCGAGACGGCGTGCGTCATCAGCAGCACCAGCTGCCGTGCGACCCGCTCGGGCTGGAACAGAAGCCGTACAGGGAGTCGGTGGGGTCGGTGAGCGCGGCCTCGGCGGCGGCGCCGCCGACGTAGAGCGGACCGGCGGGGTTCAGCTGACCGTCCGCGCTGTCGGCACCCGACAGCCAGGCTTCGAGCACGGCGCTTGCGTGAACACTGCTCTGGGGCATGGTCGGCCTCCGTAGGTGGGAAGGGGATGGGACTGTCCAGGCCCGAGTATGTTCGGCCTGTGACGCCCGTCAGACTTCCGATCCAGCCACAGTTGCCCGGGGTACGTGGGGCGTCAGGGGCCCCTGGGACGGAGGGGACGGCTGTACGACCGGGCGATGGCCGGGGCGGGGAGCGACGTTCGGCGGGCCGACCGAACGCCTGAGCGGGTCCGCCCAAGCGGAGGCACCCCGCCGTCGCCGCGCGGCCCTCACCGCGGCCGAGCCTCACGGTGCCGAGGTCTTGCGGGATCGGCAAGTGCGAGGACCGCCGTAGGCGAGACGGGACCGGCGCCCGCCGCTCCGGCCTGTTCGCGCGGGTGAGACCGGCCGTGCCCGGTTTGGCCCTTGCGAGAACCCGGGGGCCGGAACCTGCCGCCGGCCGTCACGACGAGCGGACTCCGCCCCGAGACGCGGTGGACGGAGGATGCGTCAGTCCGCGGGGCGCAGCGGGGGAACGGTCGGTACCCGGCGGGCGTCCGCCATGTCCTACTTCCACCGACAGCCGGAGGAGGACGAGCTTGCCGACGATGCCCGGCGTCCGCGTCTGCGGGGCGGGCTCCACGACCGCGGATCAGGCATGGTGATCAGGTCCCCGGCGGGGTCTGTCTTCGTCGACGGCGCCCACATCACCCGCGATCTGCGCTGTCGGTCGACTGTACCCCCGTCGGCCTGCCGCTCTCGCGGCATTTCCACAGGTCAATGGCGTCTCTGGGTGGTTCTTCCCGGTGTCGGCGGAACGCGGATGAGTGAGGCGTGACCTCGGGGGTAGACGCCCCAACCGGTCAACGAACGACTGAATCGTCACGGGTCACACAGGACTCGTCACGAACCGCAAAGAAAGGAGAAGGCCATGAAGAAGCTGATACGGAACGCAGGCGCGATCGGCGCCTCCGCCGCCATGGTGACGGGCGCCCTCCTCGCCACCGCCGGCTCCGCGGCGGCCGCTCCCGAGCCCACCGCACACACGGCCGCTCCTGCCACGACGGCCACCGGTCTTGCCCACTCCCGCCACAACGGCATCCGCCTGCCCTCCGATCCCTGGATAGCCGGGCAGCTGGCTCAGTTCTACCCCCAGGCCCAGCACCACCTGGCCGTGTTCGACCCCTGGGTCAAGGACCAGCTGGCCCGCTTCAACCCCTCCGCCGGCTAGACGGTGCTTCTCGTGGAAGGTGGCCGACAGCGGCGGGCGGCCGTGAGGCCGTCGCGCCCTCGGCCGGCCGCCCGGAGCGGTCCCCCGGCCGGCCGGGTCAGCGGGTAACGCGGCGGCCAGGGCGCAGGCCGCGGCGACAGCGCCGGCGGCGAGCGCTCGTAGCCCCGTCACCCTGCCACTATGGCGCGAATGATCTTTGGTCATGCACCAAGAGTGACCGCTCCGCAGCACTCCGCACATCAGGGGCCACCCCTGGATTCGCGGCTCAGGGTATCCGTAAGGGGCAGGGGCAGAGGCCGCAGCGAAAGCGCATCCTCGACGTCCACCCGTGCCCGCGCAGTGACCGATCCAGCCGGCTCGGCCTCAGTCTCTCGCCACCGCGTCGGGGTGCTCGGCGAGGTAGTCCCGCACGACCGACAGGAAGCTCGGGTCGGGCTCCAGACCGAGACCGGCCGCGCGACTGCCGTCGAGGACGGCGGGCCACGAGGACACGATGGCCTCGATGGCAGGGTCAGGGTTGATCGTCACCAGGCCGGCGACGGCGTCGCCGGCCACCTGCCGCAGCGTGGCGAGCATGTCGGCGACCGAGACGGTGAGGGCCGGAAGGTTGACGGGCACCTGGCCTTCGAGCCGTCCCGGCCCTGAACCGCGCTCGGCCTCCGCGACGCGGAGGATTCCCTGGACGGTGCGTCGCGGCGAGGCCAGGGCCACCCGCAGGTCGGGCCGCACCGGGCAGGTCGCCGGGAGCCCCGCGAGCGGCTCGCGCATGATGGACGACAGGAATCCGGAGGCGGCCGCGTTCGGCTTGCCCGGGCGCACGACGACGGTCATCAGACGGGCGACCCGTCCGTCGAGGAAGCCCCGGCGGGTGTAGTCCGCGATCAGGCGCTCGCAGATGAGCTTCTGCGTTCCGTAGCTCGACCGCGGCATGGGCAGGGTCGACTCGCTGACCACCGGTGGCAGAGGCAGTGCCGGGTCGAAACCGTAGACGGCGAGGCTGCTGGCGAACACCACCCGTGCCGTCGGCCCGCCGGCGGCCGCCTGCGCCCGGGCCGCCTCCAGCAGGGCGCGGGTGGTGTCCAGATTGGCGCGCATGCCGAGATCGAAGTCGGCCTCGCACTCGGCCGACACCGCGGCGGCGAGATGGAACAGCACATCGACCGGCTCCGCGAACACGTCGTCGAGGCGGTCGACCAGGTCGGCGTGCACGATCTCCACGAGCGGGTCCGTCGCCACCGGCGGGTCGGGCCGGACGACACGGTCGACGAGCACCAGCCGTGTGATCGGCGCGCCCCCGAACGTCCGCGTCCGCAGCAGTGTGGCGGTCAGCCGACCGCCCAGGAAGCCGAACGCGCCCGTGATGACGACCCTCACGTATCGCCTCCTCACCTGCGTGCCAGGGGAGCGGCGCCGTCCAGAGCGGCGTCACGGTGGTGGGCACCGGCATCGGGTCCAGCCGCCGCCGTCGATCCTCACGGGAGGGCCCCTGTCCGGCACCGACGGCGAACTACCCTCGCCCACCCGCCCGGCAAACGCCCGCTCCTGGGCGGCCGTCTCACCGACCGGGCCCCCCGGTGCCGGTCGGCCCCGCGGGCGGGGCGTCGGTTGCGGCGGCCACATACAGGTCACGGGTGGCGGTGCCGAAGTACGCACTGTAGGAGACCTGGGGGGTGTTGCCGCCGGTGTGGTAACCGCCGATCACTCCGATGACCGCCCAGCCACCGGGCCAGGGCACGAGCATGGGGCCGCCGCTGGTTCCGCCGACGAAGGCGTCGCAGGCGATGCGGGGGAAGGCGCCGGGGTCGGCCGGGTCGTCGCTGGGCCACCTGGTGGTCCAGCTCCAGCACTCCAGCGGTTTCTCCGCTCCGGCGGGATACCCGATCATTCGCACCGGCGCGTGGAAGTAGCCGGTCCCGGTGAGCAGGCGCACTCCGCCGACCGCGTCCTGCAGCAGGGTGCCGTTCTGGTTGGGCTCGGTGACGGCGAAGGCGAAGTCGTATGCGGCACCGGCGTGTTCGCCCATGTCGTAGTACTGCTGGGGGACGTAGACGCCGTTGGTGCGGACGGGGAAGACCCCGAAGGGCTTGACCCCGTCGTGGTACTGCGGGACGAAGCCCAGGTTGCGCTTCGGGGCGGCGCCGGAGTAGCCCTTCAGGCAGTGGCCGGCGCTCAGGACCAGGGCGTGGCCGGGGCTGCGGACGGCGGAGCCGCTGCAGGTGCGGCCGGTGCCGCTGGCATCGGTCCAGAAGAAGGTGCCGGCCTGCGGGATGCCGTCGAAGCTCCGGCTGGGCGGGATGTACTCGCCGGGCCGAGGCCCGTCCACCGAGGGTGAGACGGTGGGGGGTGCCGTCGGGGGCGCGTTGCCCTTGGCGGAGTCGGCGGGCAGGGCGGCCAGCATGCGGGCCGGTGTCCAGTAGTGGGACGACACCCGCCTGGCCGAGCTGACCACCGTCGACGGCATGACGACCACCTGGGAGTACGCTCCAGGCACACATCGTCCGCTCACCCAGAC
>NZ_JBSGDB010000455.1:0-7041 GCF_053602155.1 Streptomyces sp. NPDC004561 | reverse complement strand
GGTCGCTCAGCGAGTAGTGCTGCGCGTAGTTCCACAGTGCGGTGACGGTGTTGCCGTCGTAGTAGTCCATCGACAGGCCGGGCCTCGCCGAACATCCGCAACACGATGACCCCGGCGAGCATCGGCACCGCGAAGATCGCGAACGACACGAAGACGTCGTAGGGGTCGTCCTGCCAGGGGCTCGTCGCCCGCACCGTCTTGTCCTGGGATTCCAGCAGGCTCAGCACCTCGAACAGCCCCGCCGTGCTCAGCGCCGTCCAGATCGCGGTCAGTGCCGCCCGTCCGGTCCCGTCTCTGCGTTCCACAGCGGACATAGTACGCGGGGCGTATTACGCGTCAAGTAGTAACGAGGTGCGTAGTACGCTTCTTCGCGGGAGGCCCACATCCATGCACAGCAACGACGCGCAGATGCTCGTGCTCACCGTCCTCGCCGACGGACCGCTGCACGGCTACGCGATCAACACCGCGATCCAGGAGCTCACCGGTAGCCGCCTCGGCCCGGGCAGCCTCTACGGAGCCCTCTCCCGGCTCGAGGCCCGCGACCTCATCCGGCCCGCCGACACCGATGCCGCCCCGCAGGAACGGCACCGCACCATGGAGATCACCGACACCGGCCGGGACACGCTGCGCGCCGAACTCGAGCAGATGAACCGCATCTCCCAGGCGGGGTTGCGCGCACTCGGGATCACGCCGGCATGAAAGCCGCCGCACTGATCACCGGCCTCTACCCGCCTGCGGTCCGCGACCGATGGGGCGCCGACATCAGCGACGAACTGGAAGCGACCGGCCCCCGATCCTGGCCCGACGCCGTCACCGGAGCCGTACGGCTCTGGCTCCGTCCGAGCACTTGGCCCGAGACCTTCGTCGGCCAGACCCGCCGCGTGGCCGCCGTCGCCCTCTTCGTGGTCACCTCCGCCACCATGCTGCTGCTGCGAGCCGTCGAACCCTCTCCCGCGGTGACCGCCGACACCCGCCACATCGCCACCAGCCTCTGGCTGGCCCCGACGTTGCTCGGTATGGCCCTGGCCGCGCCGCTCCCACCACTGCGCTGGGCCGCGCTCCGCCGCATGACGGTCGTCGCGATCCGCACCCTCGCCGGTCCCGCGGCCGCGCTCTCGGTGATGGTCCTGGCCGCTCGCACCGGAGTGGTCAGGCAGACATCCGGGCTCGCCGACGCCGCGCTCGTCGCCTACTACTGGGGCACGCTCGCGTTCGCGGCGGCCGGGATGTGCATGCTTGTCGCCCGCGTCGCCAAGGCCGCCGTCCTCCCGTCCGCGCGCCGCCTCGGCGCCGCGCTCGTCCTCCTCGGAACAGGACTCGCGTGCGCATCACTGCAGAACGTATGGGTGAGCATCAAGATCGGCTCCGTCACCGGTTCGCTCGCCGCGACCGTGGCGCTCGCCCTGCTCGCCGCGGCGACCATCAGCGCCGGCCACGACCTGCGACCGCGCCACGGCTGAGTGCCGGGCTGCTCGTCCTGGCGCCGGCGTTCGCCGGAACCCTTCACGACGTTCGTCACCTGTCGCCGGCCGACTGAACGACACTCCACAACGTCCCCGGTCGCACGCTTCCCTCACGACTCCAAAGCGCGCCGGTGACGGCGTCTGAGAGCGAAGGGCCTGGCAGATGTCGCTCAGGGTGCGGTGAACAGGGTCGGAAAGCGGGGGGCCAGCCACGGTCGGGGGCCCCAGGCGAGGATCTGCCCCTGGGCGATGGCACGCCAGGGATTGAGCCGGCCCAGCGCGATGAGCAGGAAGGCGACGGGATCGAGCAGGACGGTGCAGTCCGCGCGCTGTGGTGGCGCCCCCGGTGTCACCTGGACGGCGCCGTCGGCCAGGGACACGCCGAACACCTCGCCCCCGCGCAGCCGGATCCGGTAGCGGGCCGTGAGCCCGGCCGTGGCCGCGGGGTCCGCGACACGTGGCATGACCGAGAGCATGAACGGCATGCACAGACCCACCCGTTCCCGGTCCACCATGTGCGGACGCTTCAGGGCGCGAGCCAGGTCGTATCCATGGCCGAGCATGTGCGTGAGCAGGTACGACGCGAGAACGGACCGGTTCATCACGCCCAGGGGTGTGGCTGGTGCCGGTTCGTCGGACGTGGGGCGCGACAGCGCGTCCAGGAACGCGTCGGCCTGGTCCGTGATCATCGTCGCGAGGGGCTCCGCCCGGCGCTCCCCGAAGGCCACGAGGGACTCCGAGTTGGCCCCGGCGAGGCTCTGGGGCGTTCCGTCGCCGTAGGGGCGCTCCCGTCCGGCTGCCAGGTCGGCCATCAGTTCGTTGGCCATGGCCAGGTGGGCGGCGGCCTCGCCGAAGGTCCACTCCGACCCCGGCACGGCAAGCGTCATGTCGCCCGCGCTGCGCACCAGCGTGGCGATCTCCTCGGCGGTGCCCCGGATCGCCTGTCCCAGCCCGTCGGGCAAGGGCAAGGGACACGAGCCGTCCTGCCGCCCTGTCGTGTGCACGTAGCTTGCTCCACTCCCCACCGGCCGGCACGGCCGACGTGCCCGTGGCGCAGGTACACAACCAGACTCGGGGGCGCGTGACAAGTCCCCGGGCGCCCCCCACCGTCGGCCCTGGCTCGCGGCTGCCCGTTCAGGCATCGGCGCGTGGTGCGCGAGCACCGTCCGACGCCGCGAGCCCCCTTCAGGCTCGCAAGGGCCTCTCCCGAAACGCCAGGCGCAGGCGCGCCTGGGCGCAGGCCGGCCAGAGCGATGATGACAGCCGGGGCCACGCGAAGGAGGCCGTTGCGGTCAGAACACACCCCGAGCGACACAGCGTCACCTCATGCCGCTCTTAAACCCCCTGGTGTACAAGGTTGCTGGTCGAGGAGAGGTGCAGAGAGGACGGAACATGTCCGAATCCGGTGGGCCAAAGGGCCGACGGTGGCTCGCTCTGGTGGTCTTCGCCTTGGCGCTGTACGTCATCGTGCGCGCCGCGGGCACCCATCAGGGCGATGACACCCCGCCTCCGGCCAAGGTATCTCCCTCTACGCCGAAGCGGGCGGCCACCTCGTCCGCTCCGCCCGCGTCGGCGTCGACCACCTCGTCGTACGACCCCGCCGGCTACGCTTCGCGGGTCCGCGCCCGGGCCGGACAGGCAGGCGTCGGCGCACAGTTGCTGATGGCGATCCTCTACAACGAGGCGTACAAGCCGCATGACCCGGCCTTCGAGCGGGCCTGGCAGAAGTACAAGCCCGACGCGGCCTTCGGTATCGCCGACATGCACCGTGCCACCTTCGACGAGGTCAAGCAGGGCCGCGACTTCGCCGGCCGCAAATGGGAGGACCTGCCGGACGACCGGGATCTCGCCATCGACGCCGCCGCCTGGTATCTGCACGACCTGGCGGCCCAGCTACCGGGCCACTGGTCGGCTTCCTACACGAAGAACGATCTCCTGGCGCTCGGGTACAACGCCGGCGCGGGCAACATGCTCGCCTTCGCCCGTGGCGTGAGCCCCGGCAGCCAAGCCCAGTCCTACCTGGACCGACTGCACGCGAACTGGGCGAAGGCCGGCAGCGCCGTCGGCGCGAAATGACCCTTCGCGGTGCCTCCGAGCGGGGCGGCTCTCCGAAGAGGACTGTCGATGGTTTGCTGCATTGCGCAATAATCGAACTCGGCGGGGGGAGGCCCCGGTGTCGGTGGAGGAAGGGTGTTCATGCCGCGCGGGGACATTCGGCGAGTGCGTGATGCGAATCTGCGGTTGGGTGCCGCCCTGGCCGAAGTCGAAGGACTGTACGCGGCGTTATTGCGAGCCGGTCCCTCCGACAGGCGCCGGGGGCTTCAGGCCGATCTGGCACGCGCGGCCCGTCGTCTCGCCACCCTGGCGGCTCAGCCGGCCGACACCGCGTCCCCGCCAGTCGCTTCGCAGCGCACGCGCCGGGGACGGCGACGGGCCCTGGCCGAACGCGGCGCCGCGTGGATCATCGCGAAGTACGGACAGGGCAAGCCCTGATTCCGTCTCGGCCGGAAGGCGTACGCACCCCACCGCCAGGGCCGCGATGTCGCCGAACCGCTGCGACGCGCGCGTGATGAGAGTTGCCGGTTTGCGCAATTGAGCGGCTATCATCTCGGCGTCGGTGCGTACCACCTCCTGCTCCGAACGGGGTTCCCATGCATCGCCCGGTTCATGCCCGCAGGCCGCCGGTCCATGACGGCGATCGCGTGCCGGCACGCGGCGCACTGTCTGGCGTAGGTCCAGACGGGTGGCGCAGCGCCCGTACGCCAACATGCGGGCGACGAAGCCGAAGGGTGCTCACATGACCGGTGCGAACGACTTCTCAGTCTCGGGCTACGGTCCTGAGCGTCCCGCCTGGTCGCGGCTTCTCACCCGCGATTCCCTGGTCCGCCGATTGGACTGGCCGATACTGCTGTCGGCCTCGGCCCTGTCCTTGATCGGCTCGCTCCTCGTCTACTCCGCGACCCGTAACCGCACCGCGATCAACCAGGGCGACCCGCACTACTTCCTCGTCCGGCACCTGATGAACCTCGGCATCGGGTTGGTCCTGATGTTCGGCACGATCTGGCTGGGCCACCGCACCCTGCGCAACGCGGTGCCGATTCTGTACGGCATCTCGGTCTTCGGGGTGCTGCTGGTGCTCACCCCGCTCGGTGCCACCATCAACGGCAACCGCAACTGGATCGTCCTGGGCGGCGGATTCTCCCTCCAGCCCTCGGAGTTCGTGAAGGTCACGATCATCCTGGGCATGGCGATGCTGCTGGCGGCCGAGGTCGACGCGGGGGACAAGAAGTACCCCCGCAGCCGTGCCGTGATCCAGGCCCTGGGGCTGGCCGCCGTACCGATCATGGTTGTGCTGATGATGCCCGACCTCGGCTCGACGATGGTCATGCTGGTCACGATCCTGGGCGTGCTGATGGCGTCCGGCGCCTCCAACCGCTGGATTTTCGGCTTGCTCACCGTCGGCATCGTCGGTGCCGTCGCCGTCTGGCAGCTGCACATCCTGGGCCAGTACCAGCTGAACCGCTTCGCGGCGTTCGCCGACCCGAGCCTGGACCCCTCCGGAGTCGGCTACAACACCAACCAGGCCCGCATCGCCATCGGTTCCGGCGGCCTGACCGGCCAGGGACTGTTCCACGGGGCTCAGACCACCGGCCAGTTCGTGCCGGAACAGCAGACCGACTTCGTCTTCACGGTCGCCGGCGAGGAACTGGGCTTCCTGGGCGCCGGCTTCATCATCTTCCTGGTCGGTGTGATCCTGTGGCGCGCCTGCCGCATCGCCCGCGAGACAACGGAGTTGTACGGCACGATCGTCGCCACAGGGATCGTCGCCTGGCTCTCCTTCCAGTCCTTCGAGAACATCGGCATGTCGCTCGGCATCATGCCGGTGGCGGGCATTCCGCTGCCGTTCGTCTCGTACGGCGGTTCGTCGATGTTCGCGGTGTGGGTGGCGGTAGGACTTCTGCAGTCGATCCGGGTGCAGAGGCCCATGTCGGCGTAGCCGCGGTTGGCTGCTTGCCAGTACGGCGAGATCGGTGACGGCAGCGGTGGCCCGTCAGGCGCCGCTCGGTGCCGGCTCCGGCTCGGCGAGGGGCGCCGCCGCGCGGCGGGGGAGCAGCAGCGGGGTGGCCAGCAGGAGCACGCCGGCCAGGCCGATGGCCGTACGCGGGCCGAGCAGGCCGCCGAGCACACCCCAGACGGCCGTCAGAAGTGCGATCGAGGCCTTGGTGGTGACCGTCCAGGCGGACAAGGTGCGGGTGACGCGGTCGGCCGCGGTGCGCTCGAGGCGGTAGGTGGCGTAGACGGGGTTGAAGACGCCGCAGCAGAAGATGAGCCCCAGCTCGACGCCCATCACCAGCAGCAGCCCGCCGGTGCCCGGCCCCAGGAAGGCCAGGCCGACGGACCAGAGCGCGCGCAGTGTCCCGACCACGACCAGGACCCGGTGCTGTCCGAACCGGGTGACGAGCGGCCGGGCCAGACGCGAGCCGAGCAGCCCGCCGATCGAGGGCGCGGCGAAGGCGAGGCCGTACTGCCACGGTGTGAAACCGAGTCGCCCGAGCATGAGCACGGCCAGCAGTGGCTCGGTGGCCATCACCAGGCCGTTGAACAAGGCGGTGTTGAAGAACAGCGGACGCAGTGTCGCGTCGGCGAGGATGTACCGCCAACCGTCGAGCAGGTCCCCGGCCCGCATGCGCTCGCCCTCTCGTCGGGCGGGCCGCGGCTCGGACCCACCCGTCGCGCGGATGCCCAGCGCCGAGAGCAGGTAGCTGACCGCGTCGGCCACCACTGTCGCCACCGGACCGAGGAGGCCGATCGCCGTGCCGCCCAGCGGCGGTCCGATGATCGTGGTCGTCCAGGCCGTGGACTCGAACCGGGCGTTGGCGACGAGCAGGTCCTCGGCCGGCAGCAGCGTCTTCAGGTACGCGCCGGAGGCGGCGCGGAAGGTGATGTCGGCCGCCGCGACGACGACCGAGACCAGCAGGAGCTGAAGGAAGCTGAGCACGCCGAGCGCGAACGCGGCGGGGATCGTCAGCAGCGCCGCGAACCGCACCAGGTCCATCGCGATCAGCACCGGCCGCTTGCGGCGGAACTCCACCCACGGGCCGAGCGGCACCGCCACGGCCGCGCCCACCGCGGCCCCCACGGAAGAGAGCGCGGCGACCTCGGCCGGTCCGGCGTGCAGCACCCGGATGGCGATCAGCGGGAACGCGCCGAAGGCGAGCCACGTGCCGAGCGCGCTGGTCCCGTACGCTCCCCAGAGCCACCCGAACCGCCGCGCCAGCCCGTGCCCGCTCCTCATACCCGACGCCACACCCCTCACCACACACCCGCACAACCGATCCGCGATCGGAAGCATCAAAGCGAGCACCGCACCCGGGAAGCAAACAACCGCTTGGCCGCGAGTCACAACCAATGGTTGTGCCCCTAGGGTGTCGGCATGGATCTCGACACCGTCCGGACCTTCGTCGCCGCCGCCGACGCGGGGCGGTTCCAGGAGGCCGCCGCCGAGCTGTCGGTCACCCAGCAGGCCGTCTCCAAGCGCATCGCCGCGCTGGAGCGCGACCTCGGCGTGAGGCTGTTC
>NZ_JBSGDB010000454.1:0-7058 GCF_053602155.1 Streptomyces sp. NPDC004561 | reverse complement strand
GCCTGGGCCTCGTCGAGCTTGAACAGCACTTCGCCGCCCGCGAGCATCCGCTCGGCGATGCCCCGCCGCAGGTAGCGGTCGATCAGCGCCTCCGCGCCGTTCATCGCCGGCGTCTATGCCCTCGCCGGCGCCCCGGGCAGCGGTGACGTCCCCGCCGCCTACCCCTACGCCCACCCGGACAAGCTGAACGACGTCACCGCCGGCTCCAACGGCTCCTGCGGCAACTACCTGTGCCAGGCGGGCAAGGGCTACGACGGCCCGACGGGCCTGGGCACCCCCAACGGGGTCGCCGCCTTCACCAAGTAACCACCGAGCGCCGGCCACCGGCCACACCCGCTTCGCCCCGCCGGCCATCCGGCGGGGCGAAGCGCTGCCTGCCGGCGGCGCCGGCACCGCCGGCCAAGAACGCGGGGCGTACAGCAGCACGGTGACGCTGCGCGCCCCGCGAGCCGAGCCCGGCTCGCGTCCGGTGCGCCGGCTAGGGCCCGGCCGGGTCATCGCCGACGGCTGCTTCCACCAGGGCGCGGCGGTGCGTCTTGGACCGGACGCAGGTGAATCTCCACGAGCCCGCAAGCGTCAGGGCGTTGCCGGATGGGGCCCTGGCCCGTGGGCTGTTTCCAGCGGCGGGGACGGTGGAGGCGGACGGCCGGCCCCGGTGCGACGCCGTGGCACCGCGGGATCCGCCGGCCTGGCTGCCTGCGACGGCCCTCGGGTCGTCCTGATGCCGGGCCCGGAAACTGCCCGCCCGCCTGGCCGTCGGCGGTGGCGACGGATCGCCTGCTACGTGTCGAGGGCGTCGAGTTGGTGATGCAGGAGATTCTGCGCCCCGCGGCGGTCGGGGGTCGCGGCGGTGTAGTAGTGGATGTAGACGAACAGGTTGTTGCGGACGCTGATCAGTTTGACGCTGGCGTTGCCGAGGTTGTCGAGGGTGCTGATGACGGACCCGGTGGCGTGGTCCGCGGGGTCCGCGAAGGTTCGCTGGTGTGGCGTGCTCTTGGTCTGCCAGGTGTGAGCCATGGACTTGTACATGCTCTCGGCGCCGGTGGGTGCGGTGAACCGGACGAGGAAGATGTCGGTCTGGCCCCCATCGTTACCGATCCAGCCCTGCCGCGCGGCCGCGACGAAGCGCCGACGTACGAGCACGGCCTTCTCCCGCCAGACGACATCCGCCTTGAAGAGCCCGTGGGCGAAGCCGTCCAGGTCCAGCGCGCCATTGCGGTCGGTCCAGGCATGCGCGCCTGCCGGTACCGGCAGGATGGTGGCCATGAGCTGTGCTCCCGCCCCGGACGCGGGTGCGTTTCGGGTCGGGGAGGGGGTTGCGGGGGCCGAGGGAGAGGAAGCCGCCGGGGCCGTGGCGGCCGGCGAGGGCTGGGAGCGTGGCGCTGAGCAGCCGGCCAGCACTGCCGTCAGAAGGGTTGCGGCGAGGGCCTCGACGTGTCGTCTCGGTATGTGCACGCCGGGATCATGGCCGATCCCGCAATCTTGCGTCCAGTGCCGCGCTCCCCGTCGCGGGCGGTCTTCATCCGGTGTGCACGATGGTTGGAGGAAACGCCCTCGCGCCAGGGAGTACTCCGGTTTGCGCAACCGCCGCAACCGCCGCCGAAGAGGACGCCGTTCCGTCCTTGACCGGATCTCTTGAGCGCAAGCCCAGTCCTTCAGGGCGGGGTTGGCTCACCCCTGGCGCGGAGCGGCGCAGCGGCGGAGTTCGCTGCGTCGTCAGTGGCCTGCACTACGTTGACGACAAGGACCGAGGGGGGTGGGCTGGATGATCCGTGCGTACACGTTCCTGATGCGGCCCACTGCGGGCCAGGCGGGTGCGCTCGCCGAGATGCTGCGTGATCACTGCTCGCTGTACAACGCCGCGTTGCAGGAACGCCGTGACGCCTGGCGGCACGCTTCCAAAACGACTGTGCGGTACGGGCAGCAGTCCGCCCAGCTCAAGGACATCCGCACGTTCGATCCGCAGAGCCAGGGCCGCTGGTCGTTCTCCTCCCAGCAGGCGACCTTGCGCCGTCTGGACAGGGCGTTCACCGCGTTCTTCCGGCGCATCAAGGCCGGTGAGAAGCCCGGCTATCCGCGTTTTAGGTCGTCCAAGCGGTTCGACACGGTGGAGTTCCCGAAGGACGGCGACGGCTGCCGCTGGGACGCCACCCCGCACGACCCCGTCACCCGCGTGCGCCTCCAGGGCGTCGGGCACGTCAAGGTCCACCAGCACCGGCCGGTGGTCGGCAGGGTCAAGACGATCTCGGTCAAGCGCGAGGGCAGGCGCTGGTATCTGATCCTGACCGCCGAGCAGGCCCGGCCCGAACCGCTGGAGCCGACCGGCGCGGTGGTCGGCATCGACATGGGCATAGCCAACTTCCTCGCCACCTCCGACGGCGCCTTCGTGCCCAACCCCCGCCACGGAGCGAAATCCGTCGCGAAGCTTCAGGCCGCGCAGCAGGCCCTCGCCCGGTGCAAGCGCGGTTCGAAACGGCGTCGCAAGGCCGTGGAGAGGATGGCCCGGCAGCACCGCAAGGTCCGCCACCGGCGCCTGGACCACGCACACAAGACCGCCCTCGCCTTGGTGCGGGAGCACGACTTCATCGCGCACGAAGACCTCAAGATCCGCAACATGAGCCGGGCCCCCGCACCCAGGCCCGACCCCGACCAGCCGGGCCGCTTCCTGCCCAACGGAGCGGCGGCGAAGGCCGGACTCAACCACTCGATCTCGGATGCCGGATGGGGGGTGTTCCTGACGATCCCGCACGCCAAGGCTGAGAGCGCCGGACGGGAAGTGATCGCCGTGAACCCCTGCAACACCTCCCGAACCTGCCCCGAATGCGGGCACGTCTCAGCGGAGAACCGGCCCACCCAGGAGACGTTCCACTGTCAGTCCTGCGGCCACGAGGCGCACGCTGACACGGTGGGAGCCGTCAACGTTCTACGGGCCGGGCTGGTCCGTCGCGAAGCCCAACCGGCATAGCGAGAAGCCCCCACCTTTAGGGGGAGGAGTCACCAACACGCCCGTCCTCGGACCGGACGGAGAAAGGCCGTCATCGACACACGCCGCCGGCGCATCACCTACACCAGCGCCGGCCATCCCCCGCCCGTACTGGCCCGGGCGGACGGCGCCGTCGTCCTGCTCGACCAGGCCACCGACCCGCCGCTGGGCATCCCCGTCGACCACGCCCCGCGCCCGGAGGCCACCGTGCCCTACACCCCCGGCGACACCCTGGTCCTCTACACCGACGGACTCGTCGAACGCCGCGGCGAGGACATCGACGCCGGCCTGCACCGCCTCACCGACACCCTCGCCCGCCACACCCGCCTGAGCCCGGAAACCCTCGCCGACACCCTCCTGACCCGCCTCGGCGTCCGCGACGGCGGACGCGACGACATCGCCCTGATCGTCGTCCGCCTGTAGACCCACCCGCCCCGCAGATCCACCCGCAAAGATGCCGAGCGCCGAGGCCCCCGGCCCCCTGGGGCAGGCCGGGGCGTCAGAAGGCCGTCAGTGCCCCGTCAGGGCCTCCTGGCAGTCTTCTCCCTGTGAACCGGCCGAGGGAACACCAGCCCGGAGCCGGGAACGAGGAGAGGTGCCCGGAGTGGTTGATCGGGGACCAGCGAGCACGCCTCACGGTCGGGCCCCTCGGGGCCCACGCAGGTTCGAATCCTGCCCTCTCCGCCCCTGACGGTGCCCCGCTCGACCGGGGCACCGCCCCGCCCCTTTCGTGCCCACGGCGACCGGCGGTGTCCGGTGTCCGGCCGGCCTGCGCTGCGCCGGCCGTTCTCGCCGCCCCCGAGTGCCGCTTCCGCTTCTTACCAGTCGCTGACATGTCGGTCGTGGGCCGGCCGTGCACTGCGCGGAGAGGGCATGGTGGTGCGCGGCGCAGGCCCGCCGGCCTGGGACCGTCGCTGTGGCATGAGGCAAGCGGCTGCCGCAGCGACACGGCCGCCCCGGACGAAAAGGCCCGGGGCGGCCGCACGACACCCGCGGCCCGACACGGTCACAGGACGCACACCCCGGCCAGAGCGCCGTCCCGCCTCAGGCAGTCATCAGCAGGGCGGACAGTCCCAAGGAGCCGACCCACGCCGGCCGGCTGAAGCCCGGGCGGACCTCGCACGGCAGCCCCCGGCCGCCCGTCGGCTGCCCGACGACCGCGGCGGGCGAGGCCGTCACCCGCGTCGCGGCCGACTTCACCGCTCACCCGCACGCGCACGGCCTGGGGGCGGGCTCCCGGAAGACGGTGACGGCGAACTCGGCGCGCGGCGGGCGGCGGGCGGCGGGCGGCGGGCGGCGGGCCGGTCATGCACGGATACGGATGCGGGGGCCCGGGACAGGACGGGCGAGGGCTCGCGCAGCACGGCGCCGCCCGCACGGATCAGGGTGCACGGATCAGGGTGCACGGCGCGGGGGAAGACCCGCAGCCTGCCGGCGCGGGATCAGAGCACGCTGCTCCCGGGCTGCTCGCCGCCAGCGCAGGAGTCGGTGGTCGACAGGCCGGCGAGGTCGGCCGCCACACGGGCCGGCTCCACGTGCGGGCCGATCCACTCGCACAGCAAGACGGTGGCGTCGTCCTGCAGCCCGCCCTGGTCGTAGTCGAGCAGGGCGTGGACGAGGCGGCGCAGGGTCTCGGGGACGGGCAGACCGTCGGCGTGGTGGCGGATGAGGAAGTCGGTGAAGCGCTCGACGCCGAACTCGCGGCCGCCGGGGCGGCGGGCCTCGGTGATGCCGTCGGTGTACAGGACGATGCGGTCGCCCGGCTGGAGGTGCTCCTGGCACACGGTGCAGGGCAGCCCCAGATCGGTGCCCATGGGGTGGGCCGGCGGGCAGGCCAGGCGGGTGGTCCAGCGGTTGTCGCGGATGACGATCGGCGGATGGTGGCCGCGGTTGACCCACTGCAGGATGCCGGTGCGGGTGTCCAGCGTGGCCAGGATGCCGGTGGCGTAGCGGCGGTGGTCGTACTGCTCGAGCAGGGCCGCTTCGACGGCCTCGGCCCTGCCGACGAGGTCGGCGCCCTGCCGGCGGGCGTTGCGGTAGGCGCCCAGCGCGAGTGTCCCGCACAGGCCCGCGGCCGTGTCGTGGCCCATCGCGTCGAAGATCGCCAGATGGACCAGGGCGCCGTCGACGGCGTACTCGAAGACGTCACCGCTGATGTTGTAGGCCGGTTCCAGGGACGCGGAGATCGCCACCCGCGCGTCCGCGTAGGTCCGCGGCGGCAGCAGGTTCCACTGCATCTCCGCCGCCAGGCTCATCGGCTGCGCACGCACCGCCTTGGCCAGCACATCGCTGGTCGGCCGCTTGCTCACGAGGATCAACGCGATGAGCGCGGCCAGCGCCTCCATGTCCGTACGGGCCTCGGCATCGTTGCGCAGCGCGCTCACCCGCAGCAGGCCGATACGTTCCGTGCCGTCCAGCAGCGGCACCCACCACTCGAACACGTCCTCCCCCGCCTGCGCGGCGGGCAGGATCTCGCCGTACTGGAAGGCACGCCCGGCGACCGTCCCCTCGATGTGCAGCTCCGCCTCATGCCCGTGGCCCGCCGTCTCCTCCCCGGACAGCAGGCGCAGGGTGGTGCGCTGCAGGTCCGACACGTAGATCAGCACCTGGCGGAAACCGGCGGCGCGCGCGCACTCGGATGCCTTCGCCGGCAGCGACTCCACCGGCAGGAGGTGGCTGGCACGCAGCAGATCGGCGAGCATCGTCCGGCGTTTCTCACCGTTGCCTGCCATCACCGTCCACCTCCGGTCATCGCCACGGCACTACGAGAACCACGCCCCCGCACGACAAAACCCGCCAGCCCACGGCTTCACACTCCAGAGCGCGCCTGCACTGCGGGCAGCGGCTCGGGAAAAAGAGGCCACGGAACTCGTCGGGGCTGTCGGTGCGCGGCTTGTCGGGGCCGTATGGGGGCCTCGGGGGTGATGTGCGGCTTCGGGGCGGCGTGCGGCTGCTCAGGGATGGGCGTCGTACGGCGGCGAGGGCGAGCGTGATGCCCGGCCGGGGTGAGGCGGGCCGGGGCCGGAGGTGGAGGCGGGGGCGGGGGCGGCTTGTGGCTTCCTGCTTTTCGGTAGGCGGTGGGGGCGGTTGGGCTGTTGGGCTGTTGGGGGGTCTCGCCCGGCCCGACGGCGGGATCGGGGACGAGGCGCGGCGGGAGGGTGGCGGGAGGCGAAGCGCAACGGCAGACGGTGCAAGGCGCCGGGGCGCGGCCGAAGCCGTGGGCAGGCGGGTCGGGATCAAGGAGGGGCAGGGGCGGGTGTCGGGGGCGGGTGCGGCGGCCTCCGTCCGGGTGGCTGATTCCGTACGGGCTCGGCCGTGCTCGTCATACTGCTGGAGCACATCGCCGGCCCGGGCTCCCGCGGGGTGAGCGCGGCCCGCCCGCAGTCCCGGTACGCAACCGGCTCGAGTGGCCTCTCGTACGGCCGATACGGCCCTGGCGTGCTCCACGGCCCAGCGCCGGAACCGGTTTTGGGAGGCGTTTTCGGCGCCGTCGGGACAGGCCGGCACCAGTAGTCCGAGTGGCAGCGTCGCGGACGCTTTCGGACAGTGAGAACCATGAACCGTCACCGGCGTCCACCCCGGCGAGCCCCGTGGATCGCGGGTGGTGCCGCCGTGCTCGTCCTCATCGGGGTCGGCATCTGGGCGTTGGTGACGTCGAACCACGGCACGCCCCGCCCGTCGCCCTCGGGCCTAACACAGCCCACGCCGCCACGCACGCCGCAAGCGACGCAGACACCCACACCCACGCCCACGCATACGGCGACGGCTACCCCGTCCCGGAAGCCGACGGCGTCCAGCACCCGGCGGCCCCCGCCGACGCCTGGCACCACGACGGCCGCCCCGCCTCCTCCCCCGCCCAAACCCCCGGCGCCCAGGCCGCCGGCGACGACGGCACCGAAAGCCACACCGACCGCCCACGTACCGCCGGCCCCGCCTCCGCCACCATCGCCACGCCCGCCCACACCCCCACAGCCCACACCTCCACAGCCCACACCTCCACAGCCCACAGCCCCCACGGCACCACCGCCGTCACGGCCGTCACCCCCACCGCCACCGCCGTCACGGCCGTCACCCC
>NZ_JBSGDB010000453.1:0-7060 GCF_053602155.1 Streptomyces sp. NPDC004561 | reverse complement strand
GCCGGGGCGCTCCGGCGCCCACCGGCCGGGCCGGCCGGACGGTGGGCGCGTGGGGGTTCGTACGTGTGGGGCGCGGGCGCCTGGGCTACGAGTGGCCGAGTTCGGCCGTCGCCTCGTCGCTCGCCTCCGGGACCGAGCCGGAGTCGCGGGCCGGGCGGAGCGGGAAGGGCTCGACCCGGGTCTCGTCGATGACCGGCGGGGGCGGCTGCGGGGGCCTCGGCATGACCGCGGCCTCCGAGTGGCCGCCGCAGCCGTAGGCGAGGGAGACCACACGGCCGTCGGCCGGGGCGAACTCGTTCGCGCAGACACCGAAGGCCTGGCCGAGGGAGCCGCCGATGGGGTTCAGGAAGCCGCACGTCAGACAGGTGGCCGGGGCCGCCTGGGCCATGGCCGTCTTGGGGCCGAACGACTCCTCCCAGCGGTCCGCCGCGCTGTGCAGACCGTAGCGGGACAGCACACGGGCGCGGCGCATGCCCAGTTCCTGCGCCACCGCGGCGATCGAGCCGCGGGACGGGATCGTGGGCTGGACGGCGGGCGTGCCGGGGGTCACGTCGGCGTCCTCGGCCTCGGCCAGCTCCGCCATCTCCTCGGACACCGCCGAGGTGGGCGCCGGCTGGTCCTCGCCGGTGTAGCCAGGCTCCAGGCGCAGGTCGTCCTGGTCGGTGGGGAGCAGATCGCCGGGGCCGAGGTCGCCGGGGCGCAGACGCTCGCTCCACGGCACCCACTCGGGGGCGAGCAGGGCGTCCGGGCCGGGCAGCAGGACCACCTCGTCCAGCGTGACGACCTTGGCGCGGGAGGCGCGGGCCACCGTCACCGCCCAGCGCCAGCCCCGGTAGCCCAGTTCCTTGCACTCGAAGAAGTGCGTGACGACGCGGTCGCCCTCCGACACGAGTCCGGTGTGCTCGCCGACCACGCCGGGTGCGGCCGCCTCCTCGGCGGCGGCCCTGGCGAGGTCGACCGCCTCGGCGCACAGACGGTCGGGGGTGCGGCTTCGCGTGGTCGCTGCGCTCACAGGTATCGCTTCTCTCCTACGCCGTCTCGTCGAGTGCGGCTGCCTCCGGCGGGTTGGCCGACGGAGCGGACCTGGGGACCGCATCGACGTCTGCATCCGCGCGCTCGGGCGCACCTCTGCCATCCATTCTGCGTTATGGCTGAGATACGCACGCTACACCGAACGAGATTCGTTGCCGCTCCGCGGCATTCTTTCCGGCCCTCCCGCCCGGGACCACCGGCCGGGAAGGCACCGGATCATCGCACGGTTCGCCGCCATACGTGGTGGATCCGCACTATGCCGGGGCTTCTCGGGGCACTATGAACCACGTGGCAACCGCGGACAAGCGTCGGGTTCGGGGGGGCGGCGCGAGCCGGGTGGGCGGTGCCGTCCGGTCCGTCGGGCGTGCCCTGCACTTTCCGGTCACCGGTGCCGCGCGCGGCATCCGCAGGGCCACACACGCGCACGGCGCGGGCGAGTCGGGGCTGGGCAAGCTGATCGAGCTGCACGCGGTGAACGGCGCGGGGGACGTGATGATCACCGTGGCGCTGGCGTCCACGGTGTTCTTCTCCGTGCCCACCGACGAGGCGCGGGGGCGGGTCGCGCTGTACCTCGCGATCACCATGGCGCCCTTCACCGTCCTCGCCCCCGTCATCGGCCCCCTCCTGGACCGGCTGCCGCACGGACGGCGCGCCGCGATGGCCGGGGCGATGCTGGCCCGGGCGCTGCTCGCGCTGGTCATCTCCGGGGCGGTGGCGAGCGGGAGCCTGGAGCTGTATCCGGCCGCGCTGGGCGTGCTGGTGGCGTCCAAGGCGTACGGGGTGGTGCGCAGCGCGGTCGTGCCGCGGCTGCTGCCGCCCCGGTTCTCGCTCGTGAAGGCCAACTCCCGGGTGACGCTGGCCGGGCTGCTGGCCACCGGGGTCGCGGCGCCGGTGGCGGCCGGGCTGCACCGGGTCGGCGACCCCTGGCCGCTGTACGGCGCCTTCGTGATCTTCGTGGCGGGCACGGCGCTGTCGTTCTCGCTGCCGCCCAAGGTGGACTCGGCCAGGGGCGAGGACGTGGCGCTGCTCGCGGCCGACGAGCGGCATCTGCGCGGGCGGGACCGCAAGCAGGCGAAGCGGCCGGGCCTGCGGACGGTGGGGCCCGCCGTGACGCACGCGCTGGGCGCCAACGCCGCGCTGCGCTGTCTGTCCGGCTTCCTGATCTTCTTTCTCGCCTTCCTGCTGCGCGAGCACCCGCTGACCGGCGAGAGCGCGGCGGTCTCGCTCGGGATAGTCGGGGTCGCGGCCGGTGCGGGCAACGCGCTGGGGACGGCGGTGGGGGCGTGGCTGAGATCACGCGCGCCGGAGATCATCATCGTCACCGTGGTCGCGGTGGTGCTGGGCGCGGCGATCGTGGCCGCGGTGTTCTTCGGTGCCTTCCTCGTGGCCTGTCTCGCGGCGGTCGCCGGGTTCGCGCAGGCGCTGGCCAAGCTGGCGCTGGACGCGCTGATCCAGCGGGACGTGCCGGAGCTGGTGCGCACCTCGGCGTTCGCCCGCTCGGAGACGCTGCTGCAGATGGCGTGGGTGTTCGGCGGGGCGGTCGGCATCGTGATGCCGCTCAACGGCAGGGCCGGCCTCCTGGTCGGCGCCGCGTTCGTGGCGGTCGGCTGGCTGACCACCCTGCGCGGACTCGTGGCCTCCGCCCGGTACGGCGACCGGCCCCGGGCCCGCGTGGCGTAACGAACCGGACATAGGCTCCCGGCCGAAGGCGCAGGTGGCGTAACGAACCGGGCACGCCGTACCCCACGTGGGCGGACGGCTCCGGGCGCCCGATAGCCTTCGGCCATGACCACGCTGCAATCCGCTGTGCGACGCCGCCGCGCCGTCGCCGCCGCCGGCGCCGTTTCCGCCGGACTGCTCGTTCTGTCCGCCTGCGAGAAGCCCACGCCCGTCGCGACGATCACCGTCGGCCGGGACTCGGTCAACTCCGAGGCGGTCTGCTACAACGACGGCAACGCGCTGGACGCCAAGTCGCTGGCCGAGTGCGCCAAGAGGGCCACCGAGGCGAAGACGATCACGGTGAGCCAGGACCAGACGGTCCGCATCGGCGTCGACCCGAAGATCGCGGACGCCGGCTGGGTCCTCCTGGTGAACGGCCGCCAGTTCACCGACACCAGCAAGGAGACGTACCGGACGATCCCGAGCAGCGCGTTCTTCAACGCGCAGTACGGCACCGGGGGCGACACCAACACGGTCCTGATCCAGATGGGCAGCAGCCCGGCCAAGGGCGTGTGGTCGTTCAAGCTCAAGAAGGCCTGATCACCACGTCCGCACGCGTTCTCGTCGCCACCGCGGTCCCCGCCGAACGGGACGCGGTGGCGCGGGCGTTCCCGGGCGGGGCCGACGAGGTACGGCTGCCGGGCGCGCTCCTGTGCCGTACGGCCGCGGGTGCCGACCTGCTCGCCGCCGGAGTCGGCCCGGCCCTCGCCGCCGCCTCCACCGCCGCCGCCCTCACCGCGGCCGCCCTCGACGGCGCCCCCTACGGCCTGGTCGTCTCGGCCGGGATCGGCGGCGGCTTCGCGCCCGGGGCGCCCGTCGGCTCGCTCGTCGTCGCCGACGCGATCACCGCGGCGGACCTGGGCGCCGAGACCGCCGACGGCTTCCTCCCGGTCACCGAACTCGGATTCGGGACCGTCACCCATCGCCCGCCGGAATCACTCGTACGAGTCGTGTCCGAGGCCCTGGGCGCCCCTACCGGCACCGTCCTCACCGTCTCGACCGTCACCGGCACCGCCGCCCGCGCCGCCGAGCTGCGCGCCCGGCACGCCCGCGCGCTCGCCGAGGGCATGGAGGGCTTCGGGGTCGCGGAGGCGGCCGGCGCCCAGGGGGTGCCCGTCCTGGAGATCCGCGCGGTCTCCAACCCGGTCGGCCCACGCGACCGCGCCGCCTGGCGCATCGGCGACGCCCTCGCCGCCCTCACCGGGGCCTTCGGGAAGCTCGCGCCCGCACTGGAGAGTTGGAACCCGACATGAGCCCACTGAGCCCCGAGAGCCGAGCGCTGCGGATCGCCTTCTCGCCCTGCCCCAACGACACCTTCGTCTTCGACGCCCTCGCCCACGGCCGCGTCCCCGGCGCGCCCGCGCTGGACGTGACCTTCGCCGACATCGACATCACCAACGGCATGGCCGAGCGCGGCGAGTTCGACGTGCTGAAGGTGTCGTACGCCGTCCTGCCGTACATCCTCGACGAGTACGCGCTGCTGCCCTGCGGCGGCGCGCTCGGCCGGGGCTGCGGGCCGCTCGTGCTCACCCGGGAGCCGGGGGCCGGGGGCACCTCCCACGCTTTCGGCAGTGGGGGACTGACGGGCCGTACGGTCGCGGTGCCGAGCGAGAGGTCGACCGCCTATCTGCTGTTCCGCCTCTGGGCGGCGGACACGCTCCCCGGCGGGGTCGGCGAGATCGTGGTCATGCCGTTCCACGAGATCATGCCGGCCGTGCGGGACGGCAAGGTGGACGCGGGACTGGTGATCCACGAGGCCCGCTTCACCTATCAGAACTACGGGCTGCACAAGCTCGCCGACATGGGCGAGCACTGGGAGCGCACCACCGGGCTGCCGATCCCGCTGGGCGCGATCGTCGCCAAGCGCTCGCTGGGCGCGCCGGAGCTGACGCGGCTCGCCGACTCCGTCCGCGCCTCCGTCCGGGCCGCCTGGGACGACCCGGAGGCCTCCCGGCCGTATGTCATGGCGCACGCGCAGGAGATGGACCCGGCCGTCGCCGACCAGCACATCGGGCTGTACGTCAACGAGTTCACGGCCGGCCTCGGCGAGGACGGCTACGCCGCGGTCCGCGGCCTGCTCACGCGCGCCGCGGCCGAGGGGCTGGTGCCGCCCCTCGGACCGAACGCGCTCGCGTTTCCCTGACGGCCGTTCAGACGTCCAGCTGGTCGGCGACCGCGCGCAGCAGGCCGGCGATCTTCTTGCCGGAGGTCTTGTCCGGGTAGCGGCCCTTCTCGAGCATCGGCGTGATGTTCTCGAGGAGGGTCGTCAGATCCTGCACGATCGAGGCCAGCTCGTCCGGCTTCTTGCGCTGGGCGGCGGCGACCGACGGGGTCGGGTCGAGCACGACCACCGACAGCGCCTGGTCACCGCGCTGACCGGCGACGACGCCGAACTCCACGCGCTGTCCCGGCTTGAGCGCATCGACTCCGGCGGGGAGAACCGAGGAATGGACGAAGACGTCACCGCCGTCGTCGCGGGAGAGAAAGCCGAAGCCCTTCTCGCTGTTGAACCACTTGACCTTGCCGGTAGGCACGTCTGTCCTCGTCCTCGTACTCGTCGGGAAAACTACTTCGGAAACGGCTCTTGATAGCAGTAGAGCGGGTCGACCACGACCCGCCGCTACCCAGGCTAATGGTCTTCGACCGGGTGACAAGACGTCCCCCGGTCGTTCTCTCGCGCAGGGAACTACCCTGGTCCGGTGCGTGACAAAACCCAAACGAATTCCGCCGGGCCCGGTGACGGACTGATCCGTGCCGGTGCCGTCGTGTTCTTCATCGGGGCCCTGGCCACCCTGGTCACGATGGTCCCGCTGTTCCTCGGCGCCAAGCCATTTCCGACCTACATGTACGGGCTGAGCATGCTCATGGGCGTCGGCTTCCTCGTCGCCGCCGCGGGTGTGCTGCGCTCGATCGCCGCCGGGCGGCGTCAGGCGCGGGACGCCTCGGCCCCGCGGTAGCCCGCCAGCCAGGCCGGGAAGGCGGACAGGTCGTCCAGGAGGACGTCCGCCCCGGCCGCGCGCAGGTCGTCGGCGGGGCAGGGGCCGGTCGCCACGGCCACCGACAGCGCGCCCGCCGTACGGGCCCCGCGCACGTCCCCGGTGTGGTCGCCGACGTACACGCCCGCGCCGTACTCGCGCAGCGCCCGGGCCTTCTGCTCGGCCCACAGGTCGCCCACCACGACGTCCGGCTCGATGCCCAGGTGGGCCAGGTGCAGCTTGGCGCTCGGCTCGTACTTCGCCGTGACCACCATGGTCCGCCCGCCGGCCGCCCGCACCGCGTCGATCGCCTCCCGGGCGCCCCGCATGGCGGGAGAGGCCGCGACGGCCAGGGACGGGTACATCTCCCGGTACAGGTCCGCCATCGCGGGCACCCGCTCCGCCGCGAACCAGTTGGCCAGCTCCTCCACCAGCGGCGGCCCCAGCCGGGTCACCGCCAGATCGGCGTCGATGTACGTCCCCGTGCGCTCCGACAGCGCCACGTAGCACGCGCGGATGCCCGGACGGGAGTCGATGAGGGTCATGTCGAGGTCGAAACCGACGGTGAGGGAGGCCATGGGGGACATTCTGCCGGGTGGGTACGACGAGCCCGGCGGGTGTTCAGCCCCTGCGCTGCGAGCGCCACACCAGGTACAGCGCCGAGGCCACGGCCGCGCCGCGGACCACCCAGGGCCAGGTCTGGGTGAGGGCGTCGTTCATGTGGCCGTGCGCGATCGGGGTGCCCCAGCGGCCGTTCTCCCGGCCCCAGAGCCACACCAGTCCCGCCGCGGCCGCGGCGCCGGGGAGGACCAGGACGGCCCACTTGCTCTCCGCGGGGCTCAGGCGCCGGGAGGTGTAGGCGATCAGCCAGCCGCCGAGCAGCGCGAACCAGTTGCCGAGCACGGCCCCGGCGACCAGCGCGGCGGCGGCCAGCAGCAGCAGGGGGTTGGACCAGCCGGCGGCGGGACCGGGCAGCAGACGGCGGGCGGGCGCCGGGGTCCCCGCGGGGGCGTCCGCCGGGGCGGGACCCCGGCGGGAGAACAGGCGGCGGCGACGCGCGGGCGCGGCCTCGGTGCCGGCCGGCTCCGCCTCGGCCGAGGGGTCCTCGGCCTTCTTCTCCGTCTCCTGCGGCGGCCGTTTGAGCAGGTCGGGGATCTCCACACCGCCGACGAACCCCGGCACCGGGTCGGTGTCCCGGAAGGAGCCGGTGAAGGGGCCGTCGGCCACCCGCCACCAGAAAGGCACTCGCCGCCGCAGAGGCGTTCGCCACCGGAGAAGCGCTCGCCACCGGAGAAGCGCTCTTCGCCATGCCGCAGCAGCGGGTTACCGCGCGG
>NZ_JBSGDB010000452.1:0-7071 GCF_053602155.1 Streptomyces sp. NPDC004561 | reverse complement strand
GCGGCCACCGCCCAAGGCCATCGCTCCGCGCGGCCACCGCCCAAGGCCATCGCTCCGCGCGGCCACCGCCCAAGGCCATCGCTCCGCGCGGCCACCGCCCAAGGCCATCGCTCCGCGCGGCCACAGCCCAGCAAGGCCACCGTCCTGCGCAGTCATCGCCCCGCGCGCCCACCGCCCCGCACGCCCATCGCCCCGCGCGCCCACCGCCCAGCAAGGCCACCACCCCGCGCGCCCACCGGATGATCCCGCTCCGACGGCCCGCGGTTGGACGGTGGGTGGATGGTGCGTGACGGACGTCGGGTCAGGCGACCTGAGGCATGACCTCGGCGGCGATCAGCTCCAGATGGTCCAGGTCGTCCAGGTCCAGGATCTGGAGATAGGCGCGCTGCGAGCCGACGGCGCCGTAGCGCCCCAGCTTCTCCGCGACCTCCGCCGGGGATCCCGCGAGGCCGTTGGCCTTCAGCTCGTCCGCGTCGCGGCCGATGGCGTCCGCCCGCCGCTTCACCTCGGCGTCCGTCCTTCCGACGCAGGCGACCAGCGCGTTGGAGTAGACGAGGTCGTCGCCCTTGCGCCCGCGCTCCTCGGCGGCGGCGCGGACGCGGTCGAACTGGCGCTCGGTGTCCTCGACGGAGGCGAACGGGATGTTGAACTCGTCGGCGTACCGAGCGGCCAGCGCCGGCGTCCGCTTCGCACCGTGGCCGCCGATCAGCACGGGCACCTTGCCCTGCGCCGGCTTCGGCAGCGCCGGGGAGTCCTGCAACCGGTAGTACTTCCCGTCGAAGTCGAACCGCTCGCCGACGGGGGTGCTCCACAGCCCCGTGACGACCGCGAGCTGCTCCTCCAGGCGCCCGAACTTCTCCTTGGGGAACGGGATGCCGTACGCCTTGTGCTCCTCCTCGTACCACCCGGAGCCGAGACCGAGTTCGACCCGGCCGCCGGACATCTGGTCGACCTGCGCCACCTGGATGGCCAGGACGCCGGGGAGACGGAAGGTGCCCGCGGTCATGAGGGTGCCGAGCCGGATACGGCTCGTCTCCCGGGCGATGCCCGCGAGGGTGATCCATGCGTCGGTGGGACCGGGGAGGCCGTCGACGCCCCCCATGTGCAGGTAATGATCCGATCGGAAGAACGCTCCGAAGTCGAGCTCTTCCGCGCACTTGGCGACACGAAGCAGCGTCTCGTAGGTCGCACCCTGCTGGGGTTCCGTAAACACTCGAAGATCCATGTATCCATCATGCATGCCGGCGCCGGGGCCGCGGCGGCACGCACACGGCCGGTACCGCGGGCACCGGGAGTGGGGTCGCGACCGGCCGGCAGATCACCGGAACAGCGTTGCGAACGATCACATCTGTGTGCTCTTCGTGGCGGAACTGTGGGCTCCGCCACTGCGGCAGTGATCGTCACCTGATCGGATGACCAGGTGCGCAAAGCCCTCCCTCTCGCCCTCGCCGGGCTGCTGGCCCTTTCGGCATGCCAGGCCGCCGGCCACGACGACGCGTCCGACGGGTCCCACCGCCTCAACTCGATGGAGGCGCTGCCGCTGCACGCCTATCTGCCGGATCCGTCGTCGGCGGAGGGGAAGACCCTCGCCCGGGCCCAGTGGATCCTCGCGAAGCGGTGCATGGTCCGGCTCGGCTTCAGCGGCTTCGCGACGCTCGACACCAGGGCCCTCGAATCGACCTACCCGGTCCGGCAGGGCAGTCTCACCGGCGGCGGCACGGTCGGTGACGACAGCCCGTACGGGGTCGACGACCCCGACCAGGCGGCCCGGCAGGGCTACCGCAACCGCACACCGGAGCAGTCCTCCCAGCCCCAGCAGTGGCCCGCCGACCAGTACACCGCCCTCACCGGCACGTTCGAGCACGGCGACAGCCGCACCGCCCATGGACGGCCCGTCCCCGAGGGCGGCTGTCTCGGCCGGGCGACACGCACGATCTACGGCGCCCCGCCCAGGGCGACGAAGGTCGGCGGCGTCAGGCTCACCGGCTACTACGCGGCGGCCATGCAGCTGTGGTACCGGTCCCACGAGGAGGCGCGGAAGGACCCGGCCTGGAAGAAGGCGGAGCACGCGTGGTCCGCGTGCATGATGAAGAAGGGCTTCAGCTACTCCGACCCGGACAAGGCCTCCGTCGACCTCGACTGGTACAAGACCGAGAAGCCGTCCGGCAAGGAGAAGCGGACGGCGGCCGCCGACGCCCGGTGCAAGCTCGACACCGGCTACATCGAGGCCGCTCACGCCGTCGAGTCCCGCGCCCAGAAGAAGGCCGTCCGCCGGAACAAGGCCGACCTGGACGCCCTGCGCGCCGCGTACGCGCGGGCCGTGAAGAATTCCGGGGCGATCGCCGCCAAGGAGTCGTGAGGGCGGCGACACCGCCGACGCCGTCGCGAAAACCGGTGGTCGGCGGGGCCCCGGCACGGGGAGACTCGGACGTGTGTTCCTGACGATCTCCACGAGCGGCGACGCCGCCCACCCGGCCACCGAACTCGGGTACCTGCTGCACAAGCACCCCGAGAACGCGCAGAAGTTCTCCACGTCCTACGGGACCGCGCACGTCTTCTACCCCCAGGCGGACGAGCAACGCTGCAC
Organism: Streptomyces sp. NPDC004561; assembly: GCF_053602155.1. Lineage (NCBI taxonomy): Bacteria > Bacillati > Actinomycetota > Actinomycetes > Kitasatosporales > Streptomycetaceae > Streptomyces > Streptomyces sp. NPDC004561. Next base: position 4,484 of record NZ_JBSGDB010000452.1, on the reverse strand, counting down.
GGCCGCGCTGCTGCTGGAGACCGACACGGTGGCGCTGGTGCGGCGGGGCAAGGGCAAGGGCCGCGGCGGCGCACCCGACGCCGCGCTCGCGCAGTACGTCAACGACCGCCCCTACGCAGCCTCCTCGCTGCTCGCGGTGGCGCTGAGCAACGTGTTCTCCAGCGCCATGCGGGGGGTGTGCGCCGCCCGCCCCGAGCGGGCCGCCGCACCGCTGCCGCTGCGCATCGAGGTGCCGGCCCTGCCCGCCCGCGGCGGCGCCGCTCTCGTACACCGGCTGTTCGAGCCGCTGGGCTGGACCGTCACCGCCGAACCCGTCCCCCTCGACACCGAGTTCCCGCAGTGGGGCGACTCGCGGTACGTCCGCCTCGTCCTGGAGGCGGACACGCTGACGCTCGCCGAGGCGCTGCGCCATCTGTACGTCCTGCTGCCGGTCCTCGACGACGCCAAGCACTACTGGGTCGCCTCCGACGAGGTCGACAAGCTGCTGCGGGCCGGCGCGGGCTGGCTGCCCGGCCACCCGGAGCAGGACCTGATCACCAGCCGCTATCTGTCCCGGCGCTGGTCGCTGACCCGGCAGGCGCGGGAGCGGCTGGAACTGGTGCGGCTGGCCGAGGCCGACGACAGCGAGGTCGAGGAGATCGACAACGCGGTCGAGGAGGAGACGGAGACGGAGGAGAGGCCGACCCCGCTCGCGGTGCTGCGCCGAGAGGCGATCATCACCGCGCTGCGCGCCCGCGGCGCCGCCCGGATCCTCGACCTCGGCTGCGGACAGGGCCAGTTGGTGCAGGAGCTGCTGAAGGACGTGCGGTTCACCGAGGTCGTCGGGGTCGACGTCTCCGTACGGGCGCTCACCATCGCCTCCCGGCGGATCGGGCTGGACCGCATGGGGGAGCGGCAGGCGGCCCGCGTCAAGCTCTTCCAGGGCTCGCTCGCCTACACCGACGGGCGGCTCAAGGGCTACGACGCCGCCGTGCTCAGCGAGGTGATCGAACACCTCGACCTGCCCCGGCTGCCCGCCCTGGAGTACGCCGTGTTCGGGCACGCACGCCCGCGCACGGTCCTGGTGACCACCCCGAACGTCGAGTACAACGTCCGCTGGGAGACCCTGCCCGCCGGGCACGTCCGGCACGGCGACCACCGCTTCGAGTGGACCCGCGAGGAGTTCGGCGCCTGGGCGGCGGCCGTGGCCGAACGGCACGGCTACGACGTGGAGTTCGTACCCGTCGGACCGGACGACCCCGAGGTCGGTCCACCCACCCAGATGGCCGTGTTCGGCATCGGCGACGAGAAGGAGGCGAAGGCGGCATGACCGAGACACGCACGGGACGGGTCCTCCCCGTCACCGACCTCTCCCTGGTCGTCCTCGTCGGCGCCTCCGGTTCCGGCAAGTCCACGTTCGCCCAGAGGCACTTCAAGCCGACCGAGGTGATCTCCTCGGACTTCTGCCGGGGCCTCGTCCGCGACGACGAGAACGACCAGAGCGCCACCCGGGACGCCTTCGACGTCCTGCACTACATCGCCGGCAAGCGGCTGGCCGCCGGGCGGCGCACCGTCGTGGACGCCACCAGCGTGCAGCAGGACAGCAGGCGCCGGCTGATCGAGCTGGCCAGGCAGCACGACGTGCTGCCCATCGCCATCGTGCTCGACCTGCCGGAGGAGGTGTGCGCCCAGCGCAACGCGGCCCGCGCCGACCGCGCCGCCATGCCCCGCCGGGTCATCCAGCGCCACATCCGCGAACTGCGCCGTTCCCTGCGCCACCTGGAGCGCGAGGGCTTCCGCAAGGTACACGTCCTGCGCGGGGCGGAGGAGATGGAGCACGCCACCGTCGTCACCGAGAAGCGCTTCAACGACCTGACCCACCTCACCGGCCCCTTCGACATCATCGGCGACGTCCACGGCTGCGCCGCCGAGCTGGAGGCCCTGCTCGCCAAGCTGGGCTACGTTGACGGCGTCCACCCGGAGGGCCGTACCGCCGTCTTCGTCGGCGACCTGGTCGACCGCGGCCCGGACACCCCGGGGGTGCTGCGCCGGGTGATGTCGATGGTCGAGGCGGGCCACGCGCTCTGCGTCCCCGGCAACCACGAGAACAAGTACGGCCGCTACCTCAAGGGCCGCAACGTCCGGCACACCCACGGGCTCGCCGAGACCGTCGCGCAGATGGAGGGCGAGAGCGAGGAGTTCAAGGCGCGGGTACGGCGGTTCCTGGACGGCCTGGTCAGCCACTACGTCCTCGACGGCGGCCGGCTGGTCGTCTGCCACGCCGGCCTGCCCGAGAAGTACCACGGCCGCACCTCCGGCCGGGTCCGCTCGCACGCCCTGTACGGCGACACCACCGGCGAGACCGACGAGTTCGGGCTGCCGGTGCGCTACCCCTGGGCCGAGGACTACCGGGGCCGGGCCGCGGTCGTCTACGGCCACACCCCCGTCCCGGAGGCCACCTGGCTCAACAACACCATCTGCCTGGACACCGGCGCGGTCTTCGGCGGCAAGCTGACCGCGCTGCGCTGGCCGGAGCGCGAACTGGCCGACGTACCGGCCGAGCGGGTCTGGTACGAGCCGGCCCGCCCGCTGCGCTCCGAGGCGCCCGGCGGACAGGACGGCCGGCCGCTGGACCTGGCGGACGTGTCCGGCCGCCGGGCCGTGGAGACCCGGCACGCGGGCATGGTGGCGGTCCGCGAGGAGAACGCGGCGGCGGCCCTGGAGGTCATGAGCCGCTTCGCGATGGACCCGCGCCTGCTGCCGTACCTGCCGCCGACGATGGCGCCCACGGCGGCCTCGGGGGAGGACGGCTACCTGGAGCACCCGCGCGAGGCGTTCGCGCAGTACGCGGCCGACGGGGTCGAGCGGGTGGTGTGCGAGGAGAAGCACATGGGCTCGCGGGCCGAGGCCCTGGTGTGCCGGGACGCGGAGGCGGCCGGGAAGCGGTTCGGCGTGGCGGGCCCCACCGGCTCGCTGTACACCCGTACCGGGCGGCCGTTCTTCGACGACGGGAAGGTGACCGAGGAGATCCTCGGCCGGCTGCGCTCGGCCGTCACGGACGCGGGGCTGTGGGACGAACTCGGCACCGACTGGCTGCTGCTGGACGCCGAGCTGATGCCGTGGTCGCTGAAGGCCTCGGGCCTGCTGCGCAGCCAGTACGCGGCCGTCGGCGCCGCGTCCGGCGCGGTGTTCCCGGGCGCGCTGGCCGCCCTGGAGGCCGCCGCGGGCCGCGGCACCGACGTGGGCGGCCTGCTCGCCCGGCAGCGCGAACGCGCCGCCGACGCGGCCGCGTTCACCGACGCGTACCGCCGCTACTGCTGGACCACCGACGGCCTGGACGGCGTCCGCCTGGCCCCGTTCCAGCTGCTGGCCGCCCAGGGCCGCAGCCTCGCCGCGATGCCGCACGACGAGCAACTGGCCCTGCTCGACCGGCTGGTGGAGCACGACGGCTCAGGTCTGCTGCAGACCACCCGGCGGCTGTACGTCGACACGGGCGACCCGGAGTCGGTGCGCGCGGGCGTCGACTGGTGGCTGGAGATGACCGGCCGGGGCGGCGAGGGCATGGTCGTCAAGCCGGTGGGCGCGCTGGTCCGGAACAGGGATGGCCGGCTGGTGCAGCCCGGTGTCAAGTGCCGGGGCCGCGAGTACCTGCGGATCATCTACGGCCCCGAGTACACCCGGCCGGACAACCTCGCCCGGCTGCGGCAGCGGTTCCTGAACCACAAGCGGTCCCTCGCCCTGCGCGAGTACGCCCTCGGTCTGGAGGCCCTGGACCGGCTGGCGGACGGGGAGCCGCTGTGGCGGGTGCACGAGGCGGTGTTCGGGGTGCTGGCCCTGGAGTCGGAACCGGTCGACCCGCGTCTGTAGGACCGGCCCGTCACAGAACGGCCTTGTGTCGCACACACATCTGTCCATATGGTGGACGGCCGTGCGGCACAAGGGTGTTGACACGTCCGGAGGGGAGCACGGGGCATGGAGATCAAGAAGGTAGTGGTGCGGGAGGACCGGAGCACGAGCCGCCGCCCGGCGATCCTGGAGAAACGGCCGACCCGCTGACCATGCGCGTCCACCTCGTCACCATGCCCTGGCAGCCGCTCGACCTGCCCTCGCTGCAACTGGGCCTGCTGCAAAGGATCGTGCGCGGGGCGCGCCCCGCCGACGAGGTGGCCGAGTTCCACGGCTCGCTGCGCTGGGCGGAGTACCTGCTGGAGCACTCCGGCGGCCGGCTGCGGCCGGGTGACTACGTGGCGGTCGGCAGCGACGCCATCTTCCACGGGCTCGGCGACTGGGTGTTCTCCGGCGTCCTCTACGACGACCCCGGCTGGGGACTGACCCGGCTGCGGGACTACGCCGCCGCCCGGGACCTCTGCGTCGACACCGCCGTCGCCATGCGGCCGTACGCCGCCGGCTTCGTCGAGGAGTGCGCCACCGGGATCCTGGCCGCCGAGCCGGACGTGGTCGGCTTCACCACCACCTTCATGCAGAACGTCACCTCCCTCGCGCTG